>CACFUX010000013.1 GCA_902569615.1 uncultured Pelagibacteraceae bacterium
CCACATATTACCTAAATCAAAGGCTTCTATTTCTGGTTTTACATTTATTTCTTGTAATCTTTTTGCAGCTTTTCTTAAGTCATTAGGAGTATTTACTGTAATTACAGAACTGTCACCAAAATTTAAAGTTCCACAGTCAAGAGTACATATTTCTGGAAGAAACTGTTCTGCATTTGCAATTCTTTCCATAACATTTGCCATATCTGTCATTGGTCCAAATTCGAGAGGATTTTTTCCTTGTCCAATATCTAAATCACCACCCATTCCAGTTGTTAAATTTAAAACAACATCTGTATTGCTAGACCTAATTCTATCAACAACTTCTTTATATAATTCTAATCTTCTGCTAGGTGTTCCGTCTTCTTCTCTAACATGAATATGAGCTATAGCAGCTCCAGCTTTTGCAGCCTCTATCGAAGCATTTGCGATTTGTTCTGGTGTTTTTGGTAAATCAGGATGTTTCGATGCAGTATCACCTGATCCAGTTACTGCACATGAAATAAAAACTTTATTGTTCATTTTAATTAATAGTTTTATACTATCTTAAAAAGCCTTAGGAAATAAAAAAATGACACTTCATATATCTACAGAAAAAATTAAAAAAGAGTGGACAGATTACAATGGACACATGAATGTTGCATATTATGTGCTTATTTTTGATTTAAATGCAGCAGAATTATTAATGAATAAATTTAATATGGGAGAAAAATCAGCAAAAGAAACGAGCAAAAGTACCATGGTAGTTGAGTCTCATATAACTTATAACCAAGAACTTTTAGAGGGTGATGAGGTTGATCTAAATTTAATATACTTTAATCATGACAAAAAAAGGCTTCAGTATAAATTTGAGATGGTGCATAAAACTAAAAACTACTTAGCATCAACAATTGAAATATTGGCTTTATATGTAGACTTAAGCAAAAGAAAAGTCACAGAGTTTGAAGATGAAAAGCTTAAATTAATGGATAACTTTATTTTAGAAAATAGTTCTAAATTTAATAGTGATAATTTAGTTTTCTCTGATAAAATTAAGAAATAGATTATGGAAATAAAACTGTTGTCAGGTGCACTAGGAGCTGAAATAAAAGGTTTAGATCTTAAAGATACTTCAGAGGAAAACTTTAAAAAAATAAATGATTTATTATTAGAACATAAGGTTATTTTTTTTAGAGATCAAATACTTACAGCAGAACAACATAAGGCTTTGGCAGAAAAGTTTGGTCCTCTTGAAACTCATGCATATGTTAAAGGATTAAAAGAACATCCCGAGATTGTAAGAATAATTAAAGCTGAAGATGAAAAAAATCAGTGGGGTGAAAACTGGCATAGCGATGTTAGCTATAATGCTAAACCAACCAAAGCTGTAATATTGAAATCAGTTAAAATTCCACCTGTCGGTGGAGATACTTGTTTTTCTAATATGGAACTAGCCTGGGAAACTCTAGATGAAGAAATTAAAGAAAAAATTAAAGACAAAACTGCAGTACATAGTTCTTTGGGTGCAGAATTTTTTATAAATAATTATAAAAAAATGGAAGGAAATAAAAAAAGAAATTACGATGAATATTCTAATGAACATCCTGTGGTTAGAACCCATCCTGAAACAGGAAAAAAAATATTATTTGTAAATTGGACTTATACAAAAAAAATTAATGGTATAGATAAAAATGAAAGTGATGAAATTTTAAAAAAAATATTTGAACATCAAGCTAGACTTGAATTAACATGTAGATTTACATGGACTGAAAACACAGTATGTATTTGGGACAATAGAAGTGTAATTCACTTCGCTATTGCTGATTTTTATCCAGGAAGAGGACTTGGATATGAAAGAATAATGGACAGAATAGCAATTGAAGGGGATCATCCACAATAAAAATGCATATAATTGATAAGATTATATCTAACTTTAGAAATAATAAATCTCTTTATATTGGTGAAAGATTAACAATGTCAGATCATATGATCCAATCTGCTATGTTAGCTGAAAAAGCAAAATCTAAAGATGTTTTGGTTTGTTCTTGTTTGCTTCATGATTATGGACATTTTATTATTGAAGATCCTGATGAGTTAGTAAAAAATAATGTGGATGGTAATCATGAAAGTATTGGTTATGAATATCTTAAAAATTTTTTTAAAAAGGAAGTGGTTGAACCGATAAAATATCACGTATTGGCTAAAAGATACTTGGCTAGAAACAAAAGATACTATAATCATCTTTCAAATGCATCAAAGGTAAGTTTAAAATTACAAGGTGGTGTATTAAATAGAAAACAAAGTGATGAATTTGAAAAAATGCCTTATTTTAAAAATGCAATAAAACTCAGAAAATTCGATGAACTGGCAAAAAAAGATAATATAAAAATAAAAAATATTGATGAATATAAAAAATTACTAAATTCTCAGCTTTTATGAAATTTGATTATATAATTATTGGCGCTGGTTCAGCTGGCTGTGTTCTTTCAAATAGATTGTCAGAAAATCAAAACAACAAAGTTGCTGTATTTGAAGCTGGAGGTTCTAGCGATATCTGGAAAGTTAAAATGCCACTTGCTTTACTGTATACAATGCATGATCCAAAATATAATTGGAAATATTATTCTGAACCAGAACCACATTTAAATAATAGAAGATTATTTTGTCCAAGAGGTAAAATGATTGGAGGTTGTTCGGCTCATAACGGAATGGTTTTTGTAAGAGGAAACCGAAATGATTATGAAAGATGGGAAAACTTTGGATTAAAGACTTGGTCTTATGAAAAAGTTTTACCTTATTTTAAAAAGATTGAAACATGGTCTGGTGGAGAAAATCAATACAGAGGTTCTTTTGGTCCTCTTACGGTCAATCAATCTAAAAATAATAATCCTTTGTTTAAAGCTTTTATTAATTCAGCTTCAGAAGCTGGTCATAATATTAATCTTGATATGAATGGAGAAGAGCAAGAAGGATTTGGTATGTTTGACACTACAATTCACGAAGGTCAAAGAGCTAGTGTATCAAAATGCTATTTAAATCCTGCAAAAAAAAGAAAAAATTTAAATGTTTTTTCAAATTCATTTGTAGAAAAAATTATTTTTGACGGAAAAAAAGCAATTGGTATAGAGGTCAAAATTAAAAATAAAGTTCAAAAAATTTATGCTGAAAAAGAGATAATATTAAGTGGTGGCTCAATTAATTCACCTCAATTATTAATGCTCTCGGGTATAGGTGATGCAATTCATTTAAAAGATAAAGGAATTAATGTTGTTAACGACTTAAAAGGTGTTGGTAAAAATCTCCAAGATCATTTGGAAACATACATTATGCAAGAATGCAAAACTCCTGACACTCTTTATACTTATACAAAATTAATCCCAAAAGTTATGGCAGGAATACAATGGTTTTTATCTAAATCAGGTCCATGTTCTAAATCTTTTTTAGAGGCTGGAGGTTTTGCAAAATCTTCTCCGGAAAGAGAAATTGCAAATATACAATTTCATTTTTTTCCTTCATTTGTTATTGATCATGGTTTAGTTAACCCAAGCTCACATGGATATCAATTGCACGCGAGTCCGAATCATCCAAAAAGTAGAGGATTAATAACTCTTAACTCCTCAGACCCTTATGATTATCCAAAAATATTATTTAATTATTTAGAAGATGAGGATGATTTAAAACAAACAAGAGAGTGCATTAATGTTGCAAGAAAAATTTTAGCTCAGCCCTCTTTGGCAAAACATTCTGGCAAAGAAGTTGGTCCAGGTTCTGATAAAAAAAGTGATGAAGAATTAAATGAATATATAAGATCTAAAGCTGAAACTGCTTATCATCCTTGCGGTACTTGTAAGATGGGAGTAGACGATATGTCGGTAGTAGATGAGAATTTAAAAGTTAATGGAATACAAAACTTAAGAGTTGTAGATGCTTCAGTTATGCCTGAAATTCCAAGTGCAAATTTAAATGCTCCAACTCTTATGATTGCAGAAAAAGCTTCAGACCTTATTTTAAATTCTGCCAATTAATTTATTTATTCAAAATATCTTTTCTTTTTAAAAAAAATTTTTTTAATAACAAAATATATAATATAAAATAAAATTATTAAAAATATGTGAGGAATATAAGCTTTAAAATCAAATTTATTCCAATAGAAAATGTCCATATAAGGCCCTATATAAAAAAGTATTGGGGTCCAAATTGAAATTTTTTCTATTATATTTGCTCCAAAAAATTCTATATCTCCTACGGCCAAAGAATAACTGCCCTGGTTATCTTCATTAAAAACTTTAATTATATAAGTTCCAGATTCAAACTTTAAACTACCTTTAAATTCTTTATCATTATGAGTCCCTATTTGAGGTCCAACCCAATACCAATCCCTAGCATAAGGCTCATACCATGCTTTCCAGTTATATTCTTTTCCATCTTCATAATAAATTGAATTATTGTTTTGATCAAATACCTCAAGTGAAATCCATTTTACATTATCATTAATTTTAGGAATAGTAATTCCGGCATAAAATGAAAACTCAACATCGCTTTCAATTTTATAATAATGTGGTTCACCAATTAGTTTTCCATAATAAGCTTTCGAAATTTCTGGTTCGATTACTTCATGAGGTTTATTTGAGGTAGGCGAGTATTTAATTAGCTTTGGTTGGTGCGCAAATGCATATGTAAAACTTATCAAGAATAAAATTATTAATAATACAATTTTTTTCATTTTATACACACTAAACTAAAAATATTATTATTGAAAATATATATTAATTAATTTATTTGTTTTAATTATATGAAAAAAACTATTGTAAGTAGTTGGAATGAGTGGGATCCTTTAAAGCATGTGATCGTTGGTAGAGCAGACAACTGTTGTATACCAGCACCAGAGCCTGCTGTTGATGTAAAAATACCTCCTGACTCTGTAATGAAAGGAAAGCATGGCAGAAGAACTCAAGATTCTATAGATAGATCAAATGAACTTTTGGATAAATTCGTAAAAACATTAGAAAACAGAGGAATTAGAGTTGATAGACCAACTCCATTAAAATTTGACGAAAAAATTTCAACACCTGACTGGAAAGCTGAGCATATGTTTGGATGTATGCCTTCTAGAGATGTAATTATTACAGTTGGAAAGGAAATGTTAGAAGCTACTATGAGTTTTCGATGTAGATGGTTTGAATATTTAGCTTATAGACCATTGATACAACAATATTTTATGGAAGATCCAGGTATGAAACATGAGTCTGCTCCTAAGCCTAGATTAACAGATAGAGATTATCATAAAAATTACTTGTCTGATGAAGTGAGTATTGAACAACGACTTAAATGGGCTGAAAAAAAATATTTTGTTACTACAGAGGAAGAGCCTCTTTTCGATGCTGCAGATATTTTAAGATTTGGTAAAGACTTAATTGTTCAACATGGTTTTACAACAAATCTTAAAGGTATAGACTGGTTAAAAAGACATTTTCCTGATCATCGTGTTCATACTGTAAATTTTCCAGGAGACCCTTACCCTATTCATATAGATGCAACTTTTACACCTATTAGACCTGGTCTAATATTAAATAACCCAGTAAGAAAACTTCCAAAAGAACAAAGAAAACTTTTTGAAGATAACGGTTGGGAAATTATTGAAGCAGCACAACCAGCACATAACTCTCCTCCCCCTCTTACTTATTATTCAATTTGGTTATCAATGAATGTTTTGGTTTTAGATCCAAAAACAGTATGTGTAGAAAAGAGTGAAGTTTATCAAGCTGAACAACTTGATAAGTTAGGAATGGAAGTTTTACCTATAGACTTTAGAGAAGCCTATGGTTTTGGTGGAAGTTTACATTGCAGTACTACAGATGTTTATAGAGAAGGTAACTTACAAGATTATTTTCCTAAACAATAAAAATTTCACAATAATTTTATCTTCATCTTGATAATTCTATGATATATGGGTTAATGTCTAAAAAAAATAATAATCCTAGAGGAATACTTTTCATTTTATTGGCAATGATGATTTTTTCTATTCAGGACGGGATTATGAAACATATTTACAATTTTGTATCACTTTATGAAGTTTATTTAATAAGAACTTTAGTAAGTTTTACTCTAATTATAATATTTTTAATATTAACAAAAAAACCAATAGTATTTAAAAGTCAATATCCATTATTAACTCTTTGCCGAGTAATACTTTTTTTCTTTGGATTTAGTTCTTTTTATGTTTCATTAACTGTTCTACCACTCGGAACAGCAACTGCTTTATTTTTTGTTACTCCTTTTTTAATTACAATATTTGCATATTTATTTTTAAAAGAACAAATAGGACCAAGAAGATGGCTTGCAGTAGTTGTGGGTTTTATTGGTGTATATATAACTCTAAATCCAGATTTTAGTGATTTTAATTATCTAAGTTTATTGCCGATTTTGTGTGCGTTTTGTTACTCATTATCAATGATAATAATTAAAAAAACTTCAGATAAAGACAGTGTCTATACTCAAACATTTACTTTTTATTTAGGAGCAATTTTTTTTAGTATAATTTTTTATTTTATAATTGGAGATGGTCAGTACAATACATTAGATCATCCTGCTTCACAGTTTATATTTAGAGAATGGTTTGTGGACTTAGAAAATTCTATTTTATGGATGGTTGCAACTGGATTTACAGCAACCGGCGCTTTTCTTCTTTTATTCACCGCTTATAGTATTGCTTCACCTTCAGTTGTTTCTCCTTTCGAATACTCTATATTATTATGGTCTCCGTTGGTCGGATGGTTATATTTTGGTGAAATACCAACTACTAGTACAATAATCGGTATATTAATAATTGTATCTAGCGGTGTTTATATTTTTATGAGAGAAAAAGCACAAGACCAATTAATAGCTACCGAAAAACCTTTAAGATAAATGTCAAAAAACATAATTCCAACTATTAATATTTCTTCAATAGTAAAAAATGGTTTACAAAATCCAAAATCAATTAATACAATTAATAAAATTGAAAAAGCATGCATTAAAATAGGTTTTTTTCAAATTACTGGTCATGGAATAAGTCAAAAAAATATTAAAAAAATATGCAAAATTGGTAATAATTTTTTTAATACATCTGAAAAAAATAAAACAAAACTTTCACCAAAAAAATGGAATCCTAAAAATAAGAATATTTATAGAGGTTATTTTCCTAATGATGTAAACGGAAAAGAAGGTTTAGATATTGGAGATCTAAAAGTTACTAAAAGGTATGCTGATAATATTAAAAATCAATATATTGAATATCTTAATTTAAATAAATCAATTGATAGAAAATCTATTAAAATATTATCTAATTACTTTGACAATATCTATGATTTGAGTGAAACTTTATTTAAGGGAATAATAAAAATTTATAACAAAGATACCAAAATTTCTAAAAAAGCTTTTTCTAGATACAAAACTTTAAGTACTTTAAGATTTAATTATTATCCAAACCAATCAAAACCGGTCGAAATATCAAAACAAGATGGTGTGGCTCTTGGATGTGAAACGCATGTAGATAGTGGAATATTTACTATTCTATATCAAGATAAAAAAGGTGGTCTTCAGGTTCAAAATAGAAAAAATAAAAAATGGTATAATGTACCATTTAATAAAAATGCTTTAGTGGTTAATACAGGAAGAGCACTAGAATTCCTAAGCAGAGGAAAATTTAAAGCTACAAATCATAGGGTGCTTTGGAACAAAAAGAAAAGAATGTCGATTCCTTTCTTTTTTGAGCCATCTTATGATTTTAAAATGAATACATCTTATTTAAATAAATCGAAAATTAATAATAATGGTTTAATTTACGAAAAATTTTTAAACCAATCGCTTAAAAAGTTTAAAGAGTATCAAAGGTAATCGTTAATTTTTCTTAATCTATAATTTGTATAGTTTAAATAACCAAATAATATTAATAAAATCAAAGAAAATACGTAAACTATATCTTTATTTGGTCGATCAAAATTTTCTGTTTTTAATTCAGTAATTATATCATCCATTTCCAAACCACTTTTTTTTGCCTGTCCTTTCCAGTCAAGTGTATCAACAATTATTTTATTATCTTTATTGACTAGACTTATGCCATATTTCTCTAGGTTAAATTCTTTTTCAAAGGTTCCTTTTTTTATTTCAAATAATTTATATCTTTCTCCATAAGGGCTTGGTCTAGTTATTTTTATATGAACATCTTTATTTGATTGGAATGTAATTGTGTTAGCGTCATTTAAATTGATATAATTAAATTTTGGATAAAATTTATTTAAAACAAATTCAGGTGATAAAAATGATATAGATATTACAAAAAATATAATTATTTCAAACCATCTTAGTTTATTAATAAACCAACCTTGTGTAGCTGCTGAAAAAACTAATATTCCTATTAAAGAGGTAATAATTACTAATAAACCATGCCAAATATTCTCAATGCCAATTAATAATAATTCATGATTGAATAGAAATACAATTGGCAAAACACCTGTTCTCAAACTATACCATAAAGCTTGAACACCAGTTTTTAATGGATCTCCTCCAGATATTCCTGCTGCTGCATAAGATGCCAAACCAACAGGAGGTGTTACATCTGCCATTAAACCAAAATAAAAAACAAATAAATGAACAGCTATTATTGGAAAAATGTATCCCGAAGCATTTCCAACATCTACAAGCACCATTGACATTAATGATGCAACAACCACGTAATTTGCAGTTGTTGGCAATCCCATTCCAAGCAATAAACACAAAATTATTGTAAGTAACAGTAGAATTATTACATTATCTTTTGCGATAGATTCTATAACGATAATTAAGTTTGTACTTAAACCCGTAGACCCTACAGCCCCAACAATTACTCCTGCAGTAGCTATTGCAACTCCAACGGCAATCATATTTATTGCTCCCTTTTGAAGACCAATTACTGTTTCATTCCACCAAAGAGATAAGTTTTCTTTTAAATTATTATTTTTTCTTGATGTAACTATTTTATATAAAAGATTTACTGAAACTAATGATATAGTTGCATAAAATATTGAGTAAGAAGCAGTAAGTCTCAAATAAACTAACAAATAAATCAAAACAAATATTGGAATTAGAAAGTGTAGACCTGATAAAAAGGTTTCTTTTAATTTTGGTAATTTATCTTCTTCAATTCCTTTTAATCCAAGTTTCAAGGCTTCAAGATGAGAAATATAAAAAAGTGCAATATATGAAATTATTGCAGGTAAAAATGCGTGTTTTACTATTTCAAAGTAAGTTACACCTATAAAGCTTGCCATTACAAATGCAGCTGCACCCATTACTGGTGGCATAATTTGTCCATTAACAGATGATGCAACCTCAATTGCCCCGGCTTTTTCTTTTGAAAATCCTGTTTGTTTCATTATTGGAATTGTAAATGTTCCAGTAGTAACTGTGTTAGCAACAGAAGATCCAGAAATCATTCCTGTCATTCCAGATCCAAGAATAGCAGCCTTTGCTGGCCCTCCCCTAGTTTTTCCAACCATTGCAAATGCTAAATCTAAAAAATATTTTCCTCCACCTGCGGTTTCTAAAAAAGCACCAAATAAAACAAATAGAAATATAAAATCTACAGAAACTCCAATTGGTATTCCAAAAATAGCTTCTTGATCAAACCATTGAAATCCTACAAGACGTTTTAGAGATAATCCACCATGAGATATAATTTCGGGTGCATACTGTCCATAATAAGAAAATAATAAAAAGCAGACTGCAATAATTACTAATGGTACTCCAATTACTCTTCTAGTGGCTTCTAATAAAATTAAAATACCAGTTGAACCAATTATTAATTCAATCGGAATACTATAATTGTTATATTTTAATATGTGTAGAACACCACCTCTGTCAATTAAATCATCATAAAAAAAGTAGATATAAAGACAACATGATATTCCAATAATTCCGATCATAATATCAATGAAGTTAACTTTTCCTCGTTTAAAAGTTGGAAAAACTAAAAACGCTAGTAAGAGGGCAAATCCTAAATGAATTGCTCTTGCTGGTAAGCCTTTGAACATTCCGAAATCAAACATGAATGGGAATGGAGATGCATACCAAAGTTGAAAGAATGACCAAATAATTGCTATTGTAGAAACGACTTTTAAATGAAAACCTGTAAGTCTTTTTGTTGGTGAGAGATCCTCGTCAATTTTTGCTTGTATATTAGTATTGACTGGTTGATTCATATTGAAATCATATACTAACAAAAAAAAAGGCCCAATATAAATATCGGGCCTTTTAATTTTTATTAATAGATTACATTAATCCAGCTTCTTTATAGTATCTAATAGCGCCTTCATGTAAAGGTGCTGATAAGCCATCAGCTATCATATCTTCCTTTTTTAAAGGTGCAAAAGCAGGATGTTGTTTTCTAAAATCGTCGAAATTTTCAAAAACTGCTTTTACTACTAAATAAACAAGATCTGCTTCAACTGCATTGCTAGTAACAACAGTAGCTTTAACACCAAAAGTAGTTACATCTTTTTTTTGTCCAGTGTAAGTACCAGCTGGTATCGTTGCTGAAGCATAATAATCTGCACCATCAATTAAACCTTGAACAGGTCCACCTGTTAGATTAATTGGTAATGCTTTAGCTCCGCAAGTAGCTGCTTGTTCCATAGCACCATTTGGAAATCCTACTGAATAACCAAACGCATCTATTTTACCATCGCAAAGTGCTTTAACTTGTTCAGATGAAGTAAGCTCAGTTACTGATTTAAAGTAACCATTATCTACTCCCATTGCTTTCATAAGCTCTTCCATTGTTCCTCTTTGACCAGAACCAGGATTACCTATGTTAACAACTTTACCTTTTAAACCTTTAAAGTCTTTTACTTTTGCTTTTTTTCTAGCCCAAATTTGGAAAGGTTCGTTGTGAACTGAAAAAACAGCTCTTAATCCTTTAAACTGTTTTCCTTCCCATTTACTTGAACCATTAACGGCGTGAAATTGCCAGTCAGATTGAGCTACACCAAATTGAAATTCACCTTCTTTGATTTGACCAATGTTGTAATTTGATCCACCAGTTGATGGAGCTGTACATCTGTATGCTTTATCTATTCCTTTTTTTCTTCCGTGTTCTTTTGCTATTGCTGATTTATGCAACATTTTACAAATAGCATTTCCTGTTTGGAAATAAACTCCAGTAGGTCCGCCAGTTCCTATTGTAAAGAACTCGGCAGATTTTGCTACAGTTGAAAATGTAAACGTAGAAACAACAAGAGCTAAAACAGCAGAAAAAGTAGTTATCATTTTTTTCATGTTTTCCCCCATGTATTATTTAATATAAAAATGTACCTGCTTAAGTGAATGATGTCTAGTTTAGAATTATTATAATATCTTAGGTTGTATTTTAGTTATTTGACCAATCTTTAAGTCTATTTATACCTTCAATTATTTTTGGAGCATATTTTTTAATTTTATCATAATTAATTTCCTCATTATGAACAGTACTATTCATGAAATTTTCCCCATCAAAGTCAGTGTAACTTAACCTGGCTAACATTTTTTTTTCTGAAAAACCAAAGTCTGAACCTGGTAATAACGCTACACCTGTTTCTTTTAAAATATTATCACACAATTCAGTAGATGTTGAAAATTTTTTATTAATAAATTCGGGTAATAAATAAAATCCACCTTGTGGTTTATTAATCAATACATTGTTTGATTTTAAATTTTCATAAACATAATTGCCAACAGATTTTAAAATATTTTTTGAATGATTAATATAATTTGTATGATCATTTTTATGTGCTGTGATCGCTGCATATTGAATTGGAGAACTTACTGATGAAAATGTTTCACTGGCCAGAACTTTAAGTTGATTTGTAATTTCTGATAGATTATTCGGTAATATAAAATAACCTAATCTCCAACCTCCTGCTCCACACCATTTGCTTAAACCAGTACTTATAATTGTATTTTCTGGAGAATAATCTGATATAGATTGATAATTATCTTCAAAAGTTAACTCAGAATAAATTTCATCAGACAAAAAATATAAATTATATTTTTTTGCTAATTGTGAAATTTCACTTAAATTTGTGCATACTTGTCCAGATGGGTTGTTAGGAGAATTAATGAATATTAAATATTTTTTTTGTTTATCTTTTTTAATTATCTCTTCTATTTCTTTAGCTGTTGGAAACCAATTATTTTCACTTTTTGTTTGAATCCATTTAATTTTATTTCTTCCGATTATTGCTTGTGGAGCGTAAGAAACCCAGCTAGGCGCTGGAAGTAATATTTCTCCATCAAATAAAATTTGTAGCAAGAACATTAATTCTTTTGACCCTGGTCCAATTATTACATTTGTGCCAAGGTAATTATAATTTTTTTTTTTAGAAATAAATTTTGCAACCACATCTCTGAGTTCGCTTAATCCTTGCATAGGAAGATATTTATTTTGATGGGCATTTTTTTTTAACTCATCAACGATACTTATGGGAACTTTAAATGGAGATTGACCAAAGCCAAATTTAAATATTTCTTTGCCTTCTTTTTCTAGCTTATTGGATTTTTCGTTAATAAGCAAAGTAGATGAGGGCTTTAAATTCTTAATAATATCCTTAATCATTTTTTTATTTTATTATGATACTAATATGATATTATAAAAAAAAGCGATACATAACTCGTCGTTTTGTAATTCAAAACACAACGAAAGTGGGATCGGTCGTCTTTAAATTGATTTTTAAAGGAGGCTTTTATGAAATTTGGTTACTTTTGTAACACTACAAACTGGACTCACAAACCATACGATAAACTTTTAGACGAAACTAGAGAAATAACTGAGTATTGTGATCGGAATAAATGGAATTCGATATGGTACACGGAACATCATTTTAATCATGAAGGAATGGAGTCTCTGACTAACCCACTAATGATGGGAGTTGATGCTGCAGCAAGAACAAATAATATTAGAATAGGTCAAGCTTGCAATGTAATTACTTTTCACAATCCTATAAGAATGGCTGAAGATATTGCTCTATTAGACCAATTATCAAAAGGTAGAGTTGAAGTTGGAATTGGAAGAGGAATTTATGGCAGAGAAGCAATCAATTTAAATAAAGAAGCGGACATGAAAGACCAAGCAAAAAATTTTAGATTGTTCGAGGAAACTCTAACTATTTTAAAAAAAGCTTGGAAGGAAAAATTTTTTAATCACAAAGGTGAATTTTATACTTATCCTGCACCTAATTATGTATGGCAACATGATATGAGCCCCCCAAATAAAGATTTAGTAAATATTAATACTAATATTATGGAAAATATAAGTGTTCTACCAAAACCTTATCAAGAACCCTATCCGCCTATTCATCAAGTAGTCGATGGAATTAGATCAATTGAATGGGCTGCACAGCAAGGATTAAATATCATAATGTGGATACCTACAGTTAAAGCTTTGAAAATCAAATTCGAGGCTTTCAAAAATGCAAAATCGGAAGCTGAAAAAAGAAATGTTCCAATGGGAGAAGGTATTTCTCTAGTAAGAGATATGTTTGTTGCTGATACAATGGAAGAAGCTAGAGAAAAAGCAGGTGAACATATGGTTAATTATATGAGATGGGTTTGTCATTGGAGAGGTCTTGGAAATCATATGGATCCTGGTGAAGAATTGCCTGTAACTAAAGGTAAATTAGATTTATTAAGTTATGATTTTTTACATAAAAGAAACATGCTTTTTGGAACTCCTGAATATGTAATTGACAAGATACATGAACTCAAATCAGAGTTAAATTTACAAAATTTACAAGTTTGGTCTAATTTTCCCGGTGTTAAACATGAAGATTGTATGAAAAGTATTAAAATGTTCACAGAAAAGGTAATGCCACACTTCAAAGATGATTTAAATACTGAAGTTAAAAAAGTTTCGTGAGAAAAACAAAGAGCCTGACTGGCGGTCAAGCCGCAATTAAATCCCTAAAAAAAGAAAAAGTTAAACATGTTTTTGGTTTAATTGGTTCGGCTACAATGGAAATGTTTGATGCTCTTTATCATGAAAAAAATATAAAATTTATTGGTGTACGTGATGAAAGAACTGGCGCGCATATGGCAGATGGATATGCAAGAGCATCAAATCAACCAGGTATTATACTTGCTGGACAAAACGGTCCTGGTGCAACAAATTTAGTAACTGGGCTTGCGCAGGCTAAGGCAGCTTTTTCTCCTGTTGTTTCAATCGCCGGTTCTTACTCTACAAAAGATAAAGTGGAAGATGCTTTTCAGGGTCTTGACCAACAATCTTTATTTAAACCAGTAACAAAAAAAACTTGGACTGTAAAAAATGCTAAAAAAATTCCAAAGACTTTCAGTGATGCTTTTAAAATAGCAATGTTACCCAGAAGGGGGCCTGTATGTATTAATTTGCCAAGAAATATCTTGGCAGATAAAGGAAATTTTAAAATAAATAATAAAAATCAATCTTTTGATAATCAAAACTCAACTAAAGCAAAATCAAATTATATAAAAAAAGCTGTAAAAATTATAAGGAATTCAAACAAGATTGTTATTATAGCTGGCGGTGGGATTAAAAATTCATCAAAATTTAAAAATGTAGTTAAATTGGCTGAATTGTTAAACGTTCCAATAGTAACTGCAGCTGGTCATGGAGATGCTATACCATTTAATCATAAACTAAATGCTGGACAAATGGGTCCAAGAGGTAATCCTGTTGCTACCAAATTAGTTAAAGAAGCTGGTGTTATAATTGCTCTTGGAACAAGACTTGGATTTAATTCAACTTTTTATTCTTACGATAATATAAATAAAAAAGCAAAAATAATACAAGTTGAATTAGAAAAAAAAATGATAGGAAGATATTTTCCGGTAACAGTAGGAATTTATGGAGATGCTGCCACAATAGCTGATCAATTATATAAGGAAATTAAGAAACAAAATATCACTAGTGATATAAAAAAATGGACTAATAACTATTTAAATGAAAGAAAAAAATTTTTGTTTAATAGAGATAATTTTAAACAGAAAAATTTCCCTATCCAGCCCAATAGTTTGTTTAAACAGTTAAGGCAAGTACTTCCTAAAAACTCCGCAATAACTTTAGATGCAGGCACTCTTTGTTTGCAGGCTACAGATGCTCTTGAATATTATGATCCTCCATCTTTATTTACTCCTTTAGACTTTGGTTTAGTTGGTTTTTCTTTTGCATGCGGTTTGGGTGTAAAGATTGCAAAACCTAGTAAAAAAGTAATTAGCCTAATGGGTGATGGCGGTTTTGGAATGACGATTTCAGAATTAAGTACTGCAGTTGAATATAAGATAAATACAATAACTATAGTTATGAATAATAAAAGCTGGGGAGCTGAAAAAGCTTACCAAAAAGATTTTTATGGGAAAAGATACTTAGGAGCTGATATTAATAGCCCACCTTTTGATAAAGTTGCAGAGCTATATGGTGCTAAAGGTTTTAAGGTTAAAAAAGTTTCAGAAATAAACCAAGCAGTTAGAGAAGCTTTAAAAATAAACAGACCTGTAGTCATTGATGTTGATGTAGACCCAAAAGCACTATACAGTTTTAGAAGAGATAGTTTTAAGCATAGATCAAAAAAATGAAATTAGAATTAAGAAAGTTTACAAAGTTTGTTGATAAGACATTTATTGAAGGTGGAAAAGAAACGAAAGAACCTGTCTTGCTAGTTTCCGTTGCAGCAGTTTTTAAAAATCCTTGGGATGGTCAAGGATTTGTTGAAGATCTTAAACCTATAATTTTAGATTTAGCACCAAAACTTGGTGATATTTTAGTTCCAGAATTAATTAAAGAAATTGGTTCGCCAGAAAAAATTCTAGCTTATGGTAAAGCAGGAATTGTTGGATTGAATGGTGAAGTTGAGCACGCATCTGCATTTATTCACACTTTAAGATTTGGAAATAAGTTTAGAGATGCGGTTGGTGGAACATCTTATTTAAGCTTTACTAATACGAGAGGACCCGCAGGATCAAAAATTTCTATACCCATGATGCATAAAACTGACTCTGGCTTAAGACCATATTATCTAACACACGAATTTACTATTCATGATGCTCCATTCGATAATGAAATTGTAATTGCTATTGGTGGAGCTTCAAGTGGAAGAGCTCATGCTAGAACTGGTGATAGATATCAAGATATGAAAGAAATGGGTATTGAACCAAAATAATTAAATGATCAATGCTAAAGACTCAAAAAATACTTTCTATATTCTAAATAAAAAAGATAGCACTCCACTAGTTTTAATTCACGGTGTGGGGCTTAATCATAAAATTTGGGAACCTCAAATCAATTCATTTAACAATACCGTTTTAGCTTACGATATTTTGGGTCATGGAAATACGCCATTAACAAAATTAGCAATAAGTTTTGATGATTTTTCCCAACAATTAATAAACTTAATAGATGAATTAAAATTTGAAAAAATACATTTAGTTGGTTTTTCAATTGGTTCATTAATAGCAAGAAATTTTGCATCCAATCATAATAATAGACTAGAATCTTTAACTTTACTTTGCTCAGTTTTTCAAAGAAGTGATGAACAGCAGCAAATAGTTAATGATAGATTTGAATTGTCAAAAAAAAGTAGATCATTATCAAAACAAGCTCTTAGGAGGTGGTTTACAGATGATTATATAAATAAAAACCCAAATATTTACGAAAAAATTTCTTCTATACTTGAAGAAAATAACATGGAAAATTTCTTAAAAGTTTATGAGCTATTTGTTAAACACAAAGATAATGAAATATTTGAAAATATAAAAACAAAAACATTAGTTATGACTGGAGAAAATGATATTGGATCAACTCCTGAAATGTCAAAAAATTTAAGTAAAAAAATCGCTAATTCTAAAGTTAAAATAGTAAGTAAAGGAAAACATCTCTGTAGTATTGAGTGTGCAGATGATGTAAATAACGCTATTAAGGAACATATAAAAAATGACTAAACTTAAGCAGTATAAAATGTTTATCAATGGAGAGTGGGTAGACTCTGATACTAAAAAAACTTTTGAAACTTTAAATCCAGAAAATAATAAGCCATGGGCTGTAGTTCCTGAAGCGAGCACAAACGATGTTGATAAAGCAGTGAAAGCAGCTCAAAAAGCATTTGAAGGGGAATGGCCAAAGTTACTTCCAAGAGAAAGAGGTAAATATTTAAGAGCAATAGCAGACAAACTTAGAGATAACGCTGAGTTACTTGGGGAAATTGAAACTATTGATACTGGAAAATTATTTAGAGAAACAAAAAAGCAAGCGAACTATATTGCAGAATACTATGACTATTATGCTGGTATGGCAGATAAAGTTGAGGGAACAGTTCTGCCAATAGATAAACCAAATATTCAAGCAATAACTACAAGAGTTCCGATAGGTGTTATAGCTGCGATAATTCCTTGGAACTCACAGATGTTATTAACAGTAACTAAACTAGCACCTGCTTTAGCAATGGGAAATACTGTTGTCATAAAATCATCTGAGTTAGCTCCAGCAGTATTATTTGAATTTGCAAAATTGGTTGAGGAAACGGGAATACCAAAAGGTGTTATAAATGTTATTACAGGATATGGTGATCCGTGTGGGAAGGCTCTAACAACACATAACTTAGTAGAAAAAATTGCTTTTACTGGTGGACCAGAAACTGCAAGACATATAATTAGAAATTCAGCTGAGAATTTATCAGAAGTAAGTTTAGAACTAGGAGGAAAAAGTCCTGTAGCAGTATTTGAAGATGCTCATCAAGAAAATGCAATAAATGGAATTACTGCAGGAATTTTTGGTGCAAGTGGACAAAGTTGTATCGCTGGATCAAGATTATATTTACAAAAAGGAATTTATGATGAATTTCTAGAAAAACTTACTGAAAAAGCAAACAAAATAAAAATTGGAGCTCCTATGGATCCTAAAAGTGAAATGGGACCAATTAGCAATTTTAAGCAATTAGAGATAATAGAAAAAAACATTAAATTAACTGTAGAGCAAGGAGGAAAAATTAAATGTGGAGGTAAAAGACATTCGTTTTCAAATGAAGGATATTACTTTCCTCCAACAATTATTGAATGTGAGAATCATAACCTCCCGACAGCAGAAAATGAACTATTTGGACCAATACTATCTGTAATGAAATTTGAAAAAGAAGAAGAAGTAATAAAAAAAATGAATGATAACCAATATGGTTTATCCTCAGGTATTTATACTAGTGATTTTTCAAGAGGTATGAGAGTTTCAAAAGCAATAAGAGCGGGAATTACATTTGTAAATACTTATAGATTAATTTCGCCATCAGCTCCATTTGGAGGAATGAAGGATAGTGGATATGGTAAAGAGGCAGGAATTGAGTCTATAAAAGATTATACAAGAGTAAAAACAACTTGGTATTACACTTCAGATAAACCAACTCTTGATCCATTTTCAATGAGATAGTTCAGTTTGGGCTCATTTATTGCTGTTAAAAACATTAAATTTATCTATTGATATTATTTTTAGATCATATTTAATTTTGTTTATATAAATTGTTAACAATTAAAGGAAAAATTATGAGAAAATTAATTTTAGCTGCATTCTTATTTGTTTCTTCAATGACAACAAATACTTTTGCGGACGGACATGGAATTAAAATGGGAATCATTTTAGGTTTCACAGGTCCGATTGAATCACTTACACCAGCAATGGCTGCTTCTGCTGAGCTTGCATTTAAAGAGGCTTCAGATTCAGGATCATTACTTGGTGGAAAGAAAATATCAGTAGAAAGAGCTGACTCAACTTGCGTTGACTCTGCTGCTGCTACAACTGCTGCTCAAGGATTAGTAGACGGAGGTGTTGTCGCTATTATGGGAGCTGACTGTTCTGGAGTTACAGGTGCAATTGCAACTAATGTTGCTGTGCCAAATGGAGTAGTAATGATTTCTCCATCTGCAACTTCTCCAGGATTAACTACTCTAGCTGATAACGGGTTTTTCTTTAGAACTGCTCCGTCAGATGCAAGAGGTGGTGCAATCTTGGCTGATATTACTAAAGACAGAAAAGTTAAAAGTGTAGCGATTACTTATACAAATAATGACTATGGTAAAGGTTTATCAGATGTTTATGAAGCAGCTGTTAAAGCACATGGCATTAAAGTAACTACTGTTCTTGCTCACGAAGAAGGTAAAGGTGACTACTCAGCTGAAGTAGCAACACTAGCGTCTGCTGGTGGTGATGCTGTAGCTGTCCTAGGTTATCTTGACCAAGCTGGAGCACAAATTATTCAGGGTTCTCTAGATGCAGGATCATTTGATAGATTTATTTTATCTGATGGTATGATCGGAGACTCATTAACTGATAAATTTGGTAAAGCTTTAAACAAATCATTTGGTTCTCTACCTGGATCAACTGGAAAAGGTGCTGGGGTTTTTGCTGATGTAGCAAAAGCTGCTGGTATAGACTCTTCAGGTCCTTACACAGGTGAATCATATGATGCTGCTGCTTTAATCACTCTTGCTATGCAAGCTGGTGGTAAAGCTGACAGAGCTACTGTTCAAGCAAACGTTATGGCTGTAGCAAATGCACCTGGTAAAAAAATCTACCCAGGTGAATTAGGAAAAGCTTTAGATTTATTAGCTAAAGGAAAAGCCGTTAACTATGAAGGTGCAACAGGTGTTGAATTTACTGATGTAGGTGAAGCATTTGGTTCCTTCTTAGAAAAAGAAGTTAAAGGCGGTAAATTTAAAACTAAAAAACAAAGATAATAACAATTTCTTTAAAACCTCAGCGGAGAAATTCGCTGGGGTTTTTTTTTAAAAAATGTATTTATCAGATAAATACATCAAAAATGCTAATGCCATTCCTAAAAGTAAATATTTCATTTAATTTTTAATTATTTTCTCCGGTAAAATTCCTTGTGGTCTAAATCTCATTATAACTAATAGTGCTGTTCCGATCACTAAAAATCTAAAATAAGGAGCACTATTTATTAAATGTACTCTAATTTCATTCGTTTCTGGTAAATGCGCAGTGAAAAGGTTAATAAAAAATAGTGCTATTGGTGCTGCCTCAACCCATAGAAACCAAACAACAAAGCCACCTAAAATTGCTCCAAAATTGTTCCCTGTTCCTCCAACGATAACCATTACCCAAATAACGAATGTATATCTCATTGGTCTGTAACTTCCTGGTGTAAATAATCCATCATTAGTTACCATCATGGCCCCTGCAATACCAACAATTGCTGAACCTAAAATAAATATTAATAAATGCTGTTTAACAACATTTTTTCCCATAGCTCCTGCTGCTTCTTCATTGTCTCTTATTGCTCTCATCATTCTTCCCCACGGAGAGTAAAGAGCTTTTTGAGTAACAATTAATAAAATTATAACAACAGTTAAAAATAAACCTGTAAAACAAAGTTTTACATAAACTGAAGAAGCATCAATGACTAGCTGTTTCAAAACTTCTTGTTTCTCTGAAACAGAATTAATTAATGCTAGTTTTCCTGAATGAAATTTTTCAACCAACTCTATAAACCATGGGGATTGCTGAAGATTAATTTCATATGGCGCTGGTCTTTTAAGTCCAATTACATTTTTAACTCCCCTAGCCAACCAATCTTCATGCTTAATTATTGATACAACTATTTCTGCAATCAATAATGTTGCAATTGCTAAGTAATCTGCTCTTAATCCAAGTGCTACTTTTCCTACAACAAAAGCTAATCCTCCTGCAAGAAATGCTCCCACTATCCATGAAAATAAAACTGGTAACCCAAGTCCACCTAAAAAACCTGTTTTAGCTGGTTCTACTGCTTCAATACTCTCAATAGCTGGTGCAGAAATTAATCTTAATAATAATATTCCAACTATAATTATGGCAGCTATTAAATAATTTCTACTTTTAGATTTCGCTATTTTTTTTAAAGTAAAACGAATAGAAAAAACAATTCCAACAATAACTCCAAGGCAAATAATCATATTTAGTCCACCTGCACGCCAAGCTTCCCCAACAGGTGCTACCGATACAAGTACAACAGCTAATCCTCCTAGTGCGGTGTAGCCCATTATTCCAAAATTAATTAATCCTGCATATCCCCATTGGATATTTGCGCCTATCGTCATTACTGCTGATATTAAACAGTAGTTTAAAATTGTTAAAGCAATTGACCAAGATTGAAATATTCCAACCAAAATTATTAAAGTGAACATTATTAAGTAAGCTGCAATTACATTTGTATATTGTCTCATAGTGTTTTTCCTTTAAATATTCCTGAGGGTCTAAATAATAAGACAATCACTAAAATTGAAAATGAAACTGCAAACTTGTAATCTGTTGACAATAACTGCATCATAGAATTTGGTTCTAATGCTTCTGGAAGTATATATGTAAAAAACTTTTTATAAGCATATGTTAAAAATATCTCTGCAAACGCAATAACGTATCCCCCTAAAAAAGCACCAAAAGGATTTCCTATCCCACCTACAATTGCGGCTGCAAATATTGGTAACATGTTATTAAAATATACAAATGGTCTGTAGCTTTTATCTAGTCCATACAAAATTCCACCAATTGTTGCTAATATTCCAGCAATAATCCAAGTAATTAATACAACTTTTTTTGGATCTATTCCTGATAGTAATGCTAAATCCTCATTATCAGAATAAGCTCGCATGCTAGTTCCAGTCTTAGTTTTGTTTAAAAACCAAAACATTATGGAAACTACAATCATGGTAATAACTATTGTTATTGCTTGTGTTGACTTAATAGTTAAACCCTCATTTAATCCTGTCATTTCTTTGAATTCTGAAGCTTTTAAAATAAATTTTTCTCCATCAAGAAAGGTTCTATCTGCTGGTCCAATAATTATCCTTATTATTGCTTGGGTAACAAACATTACTCCAACACTAACCATTGCAAGCTGAACTGGGGGACTTTTTTTAATTCGATAATATTCAAATACAAATTTGTCTATAGATAACATGTATAAAATCATCATAAAGGTCGCAAAAGGAATTGTAATTAAAGCTGTTGGAAATATTCCAAGATTTATTCCAAGCGATTGAAAATAATACGTGAGAAGAACTGCAAACATAGTACCAAATGACATCATGTCTCCAGTTGCAAAGTTTGCAAATCTTAATATTCCATAAATCAATGTTACAAAAATTGCTCCAAGTGCTAATTGTGATCCGTATGTTAATGCAGGTATTATCGTATAATTTAACAATACTAATATTGCATTTATAAAATCCATTTAAGCCCCTAAGAAAGATCTTCTAACTTCAGGATCATTAAGCAGTTCATTTCCAGATCCTTCAAATTTATTTTCACCTGTAACTAATACGTACCCTCTATCAGAAATACTCAATGCTTGTTTTGCATTTTGTTCAACCATTATAATTGCTACATTTGTTTCTTTGACTTTAATTATATGTTCAAATAATTCATCCATTACTATTGGAGAAACTCCTGCAGTTGGTTCATCTAACATTAAAACAGAGGGCCTAATCATTAATGCTCTACCAAGCGCTACTTGTTGTCTTTGTCCTCCTGATAATTCACCTACTTTTTGTGATTTCTTTTCATTTAAAATAGGAAATAATTCATAAACTTCTTCAATAACTTTGTTAACATCATCTTCACGTAAAAAAGCTCCAACTTCTAAATTTTCTCTTACAGTTAAATCAGCAAATACATTTCTAGTTTGTGGAACAAATGATATTCCAGCCTTAACCCTATTTTGAGGAGATAAATTAGAAATATCTTTTCCATCCATTAAAACAGATCCTGATTTCAAATTAAGGAGGCCTAACATCGCTTTCATTGCAGTAGACTTTCCAGCGCCATTAGGACCAAGTATTGCAACTATCTCTCCTTTGTTTGCATTAATTGAACATGAGCTAATAATATCTGGACCATTTCCATATCCAGCCGTCATTTTACTTCCTTCAAAAAAAGCCATTAATTATTTTCTCCTATTTTGTTTTTGCTCGGCCTAAGTAACTTTCTATTACTTTATCATTTTTCATCACTTCGTCTGGTGTACCTTCAAATAATACAGATCCTTCCGCCATAACGATTACTGGATCACACATTCTTTTTATAAAATCCATATCATGTTCAATCATGCAGAAAGTATAGCCTTTTTCTTTATTTAATCTTTGAATAGCAGTTCCAATATCTTTTAATAAAGTTCTGTTAACTCCAGCTCCAACTTCATCAAGTAAGACTATTTTTGCATCAACCATCATTGTTCTTCCAAGTTCAAGCAATTTTTTTTGACCACCAGATAAATTACCGGCTAGTTCATTTGATAAATGTTTTAAATTTAAAAAATCTACTACCTCGTATGCTTTTTGCTTTATAGCCTCTTCTTCTTTATTAACTAATTTTGGATTTAATAATGCAGTTATCAATTTTTCTCCGGATTGGTTACCAGGAACCATCATTAAATTTTCCAATACAGTTAAGTTTGTAAACTCATGTGCTATTTGAAAAGTCCTCAGTAATCCCTTTGAGAAAAGTTCATATGAGGGAATTGAGGTTATTTCTTCATTGTTAAACATTACTTGACCAGAACTAGGTTTTAGATTTCCTGCAATTAAATTAAACAAAGTAGTTTTGCCAGATCCATTTGGTCCGATAACACCTGTTATCGATCCTTTTTTAATATTTAATGAACAATTTGATACTGCCGCTAAACCACCAAAATATTTAGAAATCTTATTAATTTTCAGAATATTTTGTTCTGACAGCATAAAATTTATTTTTTGTTTAATCTTTTTAGAATGTTATTAACTGATTTCTCCATAGATTTATAATAACCAGCTTTTCTAAGTTCGCTAACTCCTTGCCAATTAAGACCACCTGGAGTTTGTGATTCTTGAACTAAATTTTTGAGGGGTTTATTAGAATTGATCGAAGCTAGCTCAGCTAAAGAAACATATAATGACGTTATGTATTGCTGCGCCTGAACTCTTTTTAATCTTCTTTTAATCAACCAATCAGATAGTACTTTTACTAATTCATAAAATGGTGCCATAGTTCCTGATATAGCCCAAAAGTTATTAGATAGTTTTTCATTTTTTATTTCAATTGTTGTTCCGATTTTATTAAAAAAACTTTTGACTTTCTTGTCAGGTGGAAAAATCACGACTGGCCCCTTTCCCAATCGTATTGGTGGCATAGGTATTGCACGTACTATCTTTAATTTTTTTTTAATAATTTTTTTTAAATGAGTATAGTTGATAGTTGAAATGAAACTAATAATAACCTGTTTATTTTTAAATTTTAACTTTGGTAATATATTTTCTCCTACTTCTGGTAGTATGCCTAAAAAAATCCAATCAGAATTATCTATTACATCTTGATTATTTTTCGCAATAAATACTTTTTTAAATTTTTTTTTTAATATTTGAGCTTTTTTTTTATTTCTAGGTGAAACAATAATTTTTCTAAATGGTATTTTTGATTTACAAATACCTGTTACTACATCTGATACGATATTTCCTGTTCCAATAAATCCAAGTTTCATGGCTGAATAATACACAAAAAAAAAGACCAGTTATATAAATAACTGGTCTTTTTAATATTTTATTATCGTAAATTTAGAAAGTTTTAAGTATACTTACTTTAGCTGTAAAACCGTCCATATCATTTACGTGAATTTTAGTTGGTCTCGCTGTTTGATCGTTAACAACAGTTACGTTTGTGTAACCCGAGTATCCACCTTCAATTCTGAAAGCTAAATCATTAGAACCAAATCCTCTTTCAACACCAAATGAAACGTGTCCGCCATATATATCAGCGTTAGGATATGTAGATCCTGTAGGTGTTGTTTCTTCAGTTGCTACGTTAGCTTGACTAGCTCCAACTCTTACGAATGCTCCAGCATCGTTTTGAAGTAATGCATAAATCATTACAGGTGTTTCAATAGAAACCTTAACTTTAGCGTTAGTAGTATCCGCTTCACTTGGGTCAGCAGCTCCTCTTCCGTTAGCATTTCTATCGTTATTTAGTTCTTCTGACTCTAAATCATATGGCACTATATCAACACCAATTGAAAGAAGACCAAAGTCTTTTTCAATAAATATTGAACCCATAGGAACTATAACATCTTCTGAATCAGCAGGATGATCTAGCGCAGCTGCATTAAATTTTTCTTCTTTTGCAGAAGGCGACATATCAATAGCTCCGTAAGATATACCCATCTTAACGTCTGCTAATGCTAATGTACCTAGCGAGAAAGATAACAATACTAATGATAATATTTTAGATATCTTATTCATTTTTATAATCCTTAAAATTAATTAATTTTTTGTTATATAACAGGTTATTATTACCTTAGATTTTCACCTAAAAACAAACCTTTATTCATTAAATTTAAAAAAAATCGTAATAGTGACTTAATTACAACAAAAAAATCCTTATTTTAATGGGTTTTTTAAAGTATCGCTATAGTTGTAACCAAATTTAGAAATAGCAAAAATTATAATACCTATTTTGAAAATTTAAATAATCGATTCTTTCGAGTTTAAATTAGTTAAAACTTCCCCTTATTCTCAATAGCTCCCTAATTAAATTTTTATTTTCTTTAAAGGGTTTTCTTCCATGAAGCCAAAAGTGATTATTCGCGATAATTGTAGAACCTACGGGCAACTCAGTACTTATTTTATACTTACTTTCTTCGAGTGCATCAGACAGTTTTTGAAGGAAATTACCTTGCTCCATATTTTTTGGTTCTGGAAATTGATCAATATAAGAAATCTCAGGTCTTCCTTTGTTATCATTGTTAAATATGGGGTGTTCTACTTTATAATTAATATTTTTACTTTTAGGAGAGCCCCATATAAAATTCTGTCTACCAATAGGATCTTTTGATAATTCATCACAATGCTCCCAATCGTCTAAATGTAAAATACATGTTTCCCCTCCTTTAACATTTTTTTCCTCAAGTTTTGACATTACAATCCAATCGGTTTTTTCATTAACATATGTTCCGTCCGTATGTAGATCCATATTAACATACGCTTTTCTAAGATAAGAATCACTTGTATCTTCATGTTTGACAAAAAATCTTGCGTAATATTTACCTGTCATTGAATCGTGGTTAGGCACACCTATTAGATGACTTATAGCAGTTGATAGTTTAATTAAAAATTCATCATTAATTTTTTTATTCTTAATATTTGTTTTCACAATAAAACAACCATTATTTCTATTTTTAATAATTGAATTTATATAATTTCCAAATTTATTTTTAGTCAAATCGTCTAGGCTTTTTGCCAAAGTAAATCTTGTAAATGGTTTATATTCTAATGCGGTTATATCAAACTTATGAAATGGGAATATTAACTTATCTATTGTTTCATCTTTTATTTCAATTTCAATAATTCTTTTTGACTTATTATGAAAAGAAATATCAAAACCTTCTAATGAATTAAGTATTTCAATAGACATTATTATAATTATTACTTTCTAATTTTATATCTATTAAAAGGTATACCATACTCTATTTTTATTAAACAATTTTTTTCACTAAAAATAATTGTTAAGTAATGCTAAAATGATAGCAGAAAATACAGTTGGATAAACTAAATTTCTTTTAGTAATGTAAAAAATTGATATAGATAATATTATTACCATAAATCTTATTAAATAATCAGACTCAGATAAAACACCAGCTGGGAATATAATTGATCTTGCAATTAACGCTGCTAGTGTTGAATACGCTAAGCAGTTAAACCATCTAAACCATTTTGAAGTTTCTTTTATTTTTTCTGCACTTACGACCCCTAAAAACCTAGATAGATAAGTTGCAAATGATGTAGCTAAAATTGCTAATACAATACTACTTGACATTAATTTCTCCAATAAAAAAAGCTACAGTCCCAGCAATAAATCCTCCAAATAAAATTGACCATTCAGGGGATACAAAAAAAAATAATGGCCCTAAAATTGCTCCTAAAATTATTGATAAAGAAATTTCGATAGTTTTCATTGCACCCACCATCATGCATGAAAAATAAACTGGATTAACTATAGCAAGTCCTATCATCATATCTTTATTTAAGTAATCAGATGCCAAAAAACCTATAATCGTACCTATAATAGCAACACACCAAGTTGCGGTTCCTATTCCAATCCAAAAATCTATTCTATTATTTTTCTTAACAGTCTCATGGTTGTTTTTCATTATCAGCCAAGCAGAAACTGCAATAAAATGACAAGATAAATAATATTTCCATTTGGGTTGACTTTCATGCATTAACAGTGGCATCAAAGAAACCGTCATTGGATAAAGTCGAGCATTAACTAACCAAACAGCTAAAAAAATATTCAATAATGATGCGCCTACTAACAAAGACTCAGCCATAACAAGTGAACCAGGCAATGCATAAGTTAATAATGTTGAAAAAATACTTTCCTGTATAGTAAATCCAAGATTTTTTAATAAAGATCCAATAGCAATAAAGCAAGCACCTAGTGCGATTGCTGGACTATCGATTTTTTTAATACAACTGAAACCTAGAAAAAAATTTTTAGAATTAATCATTAGCCGCCTAAAAATAGACGTCCGACATCTGGGTTATTAAGTAAATCATCTCCTTTTCCAGCAATAGCTGTTTGACCAGATACTAAAACATATCCAATATCTGCAAATTCTAATCCCTTCTTTGCATTTTGTTCAACTAGAATAATTGTTTTTTTTTCATTTTTTTGAAGATCTCCAAGTATTTCAAATACCATCTCAATATATTTTGGTTCAAGACCTATTGATGGTTCATCAACTAGCAATATTGATGGTTTCATAACTAAAGCTCTTGAAATTTCTAATAACCTTCTCTCACCTCCAGATAAAACTTTTGCTGGTTGATTTCTTCTATTTTTTAGTCTTTCATATTTTTGAAGAACTCTTTCTGCTTCCTCAAAAGACTCTTCGGTTTTGTCTTTAATGTAACCTCCCATAAGAAGATTTTCTTCCACTGTCATGTCTGGAAAAACAGAATTATCTTGTAATATATAAGCAATTCCTTCTGATTTTAATTTTTGAGCAGGTGATAAATTTGTAATTTTTTTTCCTTCAATTTCAATTTGACCAGAAAATATATTTGTAAAACCATATATCGAATGAAGAATAGTTGATTTACCTGCACCATTAGGACCAATCAAACATAAGGATTGTGCTTTACTTACAAATAAATCGAAATTATGTAAAATTTCCATTTTACCATATCCCGCAGATAGACCTTTAATTGTTAAATGAATGTTTTCAGGTGAAAGTTTTTTTAAATCTTCTGCTACTGGTGCTTTTCCTAGTACCTCATATTGATTTTTCATTATTGTGCCCCAAGATAAGCATCAATAACTCGCTTATCATTCTTAATCTCTTCTGGAGTTCCATTTGCTAGTAATTGACCATGAGCAAGACAAAAGATATTTTCTGCAAGCTGCATGATTACTCTCATATTGTGTTCAATTACTAAAAGTGTAATTCCAAAATCCTGATTTACTTTTATTAATCTATCAATAATTCCATTTATTAGTGTTGGATTTATGCCAGCAGTTGGCTCATCAAGTAATAGCATTTCTGGTTCATTCATCAATGCCATTGCTAGCTCTAATAATTTCTGCTGCCCAAAAGATAAATCTCCAGCTCTTAATTTTCTTTTTTGATACAATCCCACAAAGCTTAATAGATTTTCAGCTTTATCCGTCAAGTTTTTAGGAATTTTAGAAAATATTTTAAGAAAACTCTCATCACTACCTTTATGGCTAATAAGCATATTTTCTACACAGTTCAGCTTTCCATAAATCCTTGTTTGTTGAAATGTTCTAAGCAATCCTAGTTTGGCTATTACTGGAACAGGCAATTCTGAGACTTCTTTTCCATTAAACTTAATTGATCCTTTGTCTATAGGGTACGTTCCTACAATAGAATTAAATAATGTAGTTTTTCCAGATCCGTTTGGACCTATTAAACCAACAATTTTTCCTTTTTCAACAGACATAGAAATATCAACATTTGCTTTAACTCCTCCAAATGACTTACTTACATTATTTACTTCTAAAATACTCATTTAAGTTCTACCTGTGCCTTTCGATCGGCTTCATCAATTACTTCTCCGAATCTTTCCGGATACTTTTCTCTTAACCAACCCATAATTCCTTCTGGGAAATAAATTACAATTACAACAATCAAAACTCCTAATGCAACATATTGCCATCCAAGGAAGAATGTCCAAAAACCCTCTTTAAATATATGAAAAATAGTTGCTCCTATAATCGGTCCCCACAAAGTTCCTTTTCCACCTAAAATTGCCATTAAAACCATAAAGACTCCCATTTCTCTTCCATCAAATGCAACGTCTGTTGAATCAATATATCCAACTAACCCACCCATTATTCCACCAGCTAAACCACAAAAGAATGCAGATATCATCCAGCCGATAATTTTATACTTCATTGTTTGAATACCCATTGCTTCTGCTTTGTCTTCGTTGTCTCTAATCGCATTTAAAATTAATTTAAACCTTGTTGAATAAATCATTCTTACGGCAACAAATGTGAATACAAGTACAAAAAAACTTAAAAAATAAAAAAATTCACCTCTTGCTTCTAAACCACCAAAGTCAGGAAAGGGAGGAGTTGTAAATCCTTGGCCAGCTCCAATTATTTCTATACCTCCAGAGATCTCTCCTGCAGCTACACCTAAACCTAAAGTACAAATTGCAAAATAATGACCTCTTAAACCTAAAATTGAGTACCCAATTAATCCTGCAACAATTGTTGGAACTATTGCAGCAACAACAAGTCCAGCTGCCATTCCTTGAAAAAATTGAGCTGGTGTATGTACAAAAGTTTTTTCTCCACCACTTTCAGTCCATTCTGCTAATGGAAAAAACATTCCTACTTGAACAGAGGCGCAAAGATACATTCCAAGACCATAAAATAGA
>CACFUX010000014.1 GCA_902569615.1 uncultured Pelagibacteraceae bacterium
AATTTAAAATATAAAAAAATTTTAGGAATTTTAGGCAAATTAGATACAACTAAATTTGATATTGGACTTTATAAAAATCAAAAATTATTAGAATCAGGAACATCAAACCTTTTATTCGTTAAAAGTAATAAAATATATTCTCCTAAAAGAGATATTTACAAAGGTATAACTTTTAAGTTTTTTTCTAAGAAATTTAAAATAAAACATGACGATATATTCATAAAAAAGCTTGATAATTACGATGAAATTATACTAGTAGGCTCTGGAAAAGGAGTTGTATCTGTTTCAGAAATTGAAAATAATCCATGGAAAAGGAAAAGTCTAAGAATCTATAAAAAATTATTTAAAACCTACAATAAGGAAATTTTTTATAGTTGATCTATTTTACCATCTATACTAAACACTTCTTTCTAAGGGAGAAAAAGCAATGATGATATCAATAAATCCGTTTGCGATTTTAGCAGAAACTGTGTCACCAATATATATGCAGTCATTTGTTGTATTAATGATTTTATTAATCATTATTGGAACGCTTATAGATATTATGCATAAAAAAAATGTTAAGTATTTTTTTGAAAATGCAAAAAAAGCAAAATTATCTGCAACAAAAACTTTAAGTGCCGGAGAAAAATTATCTGTAATATCTAAAACTATAGCTAGTGACATTGCTACTACTTCTGAACTTGGAGCAGGTAAAAGAAGAGCTGCTCATCTACTTGGAATGTATGGAACAATTTTATTCTGGCTGGGATCAGCAATAATGATTTTTTGTTATTCAAACCCATCTTCAGATACGCCATCTTTCTGGCCTATCATTTGGCACTTAGGAGCTATTATGACTGTTATAGGAGGAGGTTGGTTTTGGTTTTTTTTAAGAGTAGATGTTTATTCGGAAGCTCAGCCTTGGTATAGAATTATCAAAGCAGATTTATTTGTTCTTGCTCTTATTGCATCATCCCTAACTGGTTTAATTTGGTCTTATTTACAATCATTAAATTTAAATGACAGATGGGATGATAAAGTATTTTTAGCATTATTTATTGTATCAAATCTTGTTTTATTTGGAGGTGTTTATTGGTCTAAATTTGCACATATGTTTTATAAACCAGGAGCTGCGATACAAAAAAATTTAGCTGAAGCTGACGGTTCCAGAGACAATTTGCCACCCGAAGCAGATGCCCCAAAACAATTTGGATTAGGTATAAGTAGAGAGAATCCAAAACATTATTAATATGATTTTGAAAGGAATAGAATAAATTATGTCAACTTTTGTATATATGACTCGTTGTGATGGTTGTGGTCATTGCGTAGATATTTGTCCATCTGATATAATGCATATTGACGAAACTATTAGACGTGCAAAAAATATAGAACCAAATTTTTGTTGGGAATGTTATTCTTGTGTTAAAGCATGTCCTAACCATGCAATAGATGTTCGAGGTTATGCTGACTTTGCTCCTATGGGCCACAGTGTAAGAGTTAGAAGAGAAGAAGAAAAAGGAACTATTTCTTGGAAAATTAAATTTAGAAATGGAACAGTAAAAGATTTTGTATCTCCAATAACAACAAAACCATGGGGAAAATTTATTCCAAAACTCGCTGATGGTGATAAGCCTAACCAAGGAGAGATAAATTCACAAATTCTTTATTCAGAACCAGAAGGTTTAAATACAAAAAAAGAATTACCTAAAGTAGAAAAAAGTGCATTTAAAAAAGGTGTTTATTATTAATGGCTAGAAAAACCATAGTTGAGGATTGTGATATTCTTGTTGTAGGTGGTGGTATGGCTGGAACTGGTGCTACTTTTGAAGCTAGACACTGGGGAAGAGATTTAAAAATTATTTGTGTAGAAAAAGCAAACATAGATAGAAGTGGTGCTGTAGCTCAAGGTCTATATGCAATCAACTGTTATATGGGAATGCAATGGGGAGAAAATCAACCAGAAGATCATGTTCGTTACGCTAGAAATGATCTAATGGGTTTAGTTAGAGAAGATCTTGGTTATGATATGGCTCGTCACGTAGACTCAACTGTACACATGTTTGATGAGTGGGGTTTACCAATGATGAAGAACAAAGAAACTGGCCGTTATCAACGTGAAGGCAAATGGCAAATAATGATTCATGGTGAAAGTTATAAACCAATAGTAGCTGAAGCAGCAAAAAAATCTGCAGATAAAATTTATAATAGAATTATGATTACTCATTTACTTATGGATGAGACAAAAGAAAATAGAGTAGGTGGAGCAGTAGGATTTAATATGAGAACTGGGGATTATTATGTTTTCAAAGCAAAGACTGTAATTGTTGCTGCCGGTGGAGCTTCCCATATATTTAAACCAAGAGCTGTTGGAGAAGGAATGGGAAGAACTTGGTATGCGCCTTGGAGTAACGGATCAGCATATGCACTTCCAATTGAAGTTGGAGCCAAAATGACTCAAATGGAAAATAGAATTGTACTATGCAGATTTAAAGATGGCTATGGTCCAGTTGGTGCTTATTTTTTACATTTAAAAACTTATACACAGAATGCTAATGGTGAAAATTATGAAAAAAAATGGTATGAAAAAACCAAAGAATTAGTTGGAGAATATATAGATCATCATCCAACACCAACTTGTTTACGTAATCACGCATTTATCCAAGAAGTTATGGCAGGAGGCGGACCAATTCACATGGTAACAAAAGAAGCATTTCAAGACCCTCACTTAGAAACTGTAGGTTGGGAAAATTTCTTAGGAATGACAGTTGGCCAAGCTGTTGTATGGGCATCTCAAAATATTGATCCAAAATATACAAATCCAGAATTAACAACATCAGAACCATATGTCATGGGTTCTCATGCTACTTGTTCTGGAGCATGGGTAAGTGGACCAGAGGATATTTCACCTCCAGAATATTTCTGGGGATATAATAGAATGACAACAGTTGAAGGTTTATTTGGAGCTGGTGATACGGTTGGTGGAAGTGCTCATAAATTTTCTTCAGGCTCATTTACTGAGGGAAGATTAGCTGCAAAAGCTGCTGTAAAGTATATTGAAGAAGAAAAAGCCAAAGATATAAATGTAAGCGAACAACAATGTAATGAATTTAAAGAGAAAATATTTAAACCTTTGGAAAATTATACTGTTGGTAGAAATGAGATTACAGGAGGGACAGTTTCTCCAAGCTATATATCTCCAATACAAGGCCTTCAAAGACTGCAAAAGATCATGGATGAATATGTAGGTGGCATATCTTATAATTATATGACTAATGAAAATACTCTTAAAAGAGGTTTAGAATTATTAGAATGGCTTCAAGAAGACTTAGAAAATGTTGGTGCAGAGGACTATCACCAATTAATGAGAGCTTGGGAATTAAAACATAGAACACTTACATCTCAATGCGTAACCGAACATACTCTTTTTAGACAAGAAACACGTTGGCCAGGCTATTATTATAGAGGTGACTATATGAAACTAGATGATGAAAATTGGCATTGTTTAACACTATCTAGACGTGATCCAAAGACTGGTAAGTTTACAATGGAAAAGGCACCTGTTTATCATATTGTTGACGAAAAAGAGAAGAAAGAAGCTTCATAAATTATTAATGAGTCTTCTAGACAAGTCAGACGAAGAAATAATCAAAATTGCTGAGCCCATATGGGCTAACTTAGTGAAGTCTTCAAACATTAAAGACTATGGGGGTTTTACTAAAGATTTTTCATCGCAGATGCTTTACGGAGCTAATGAAGTCGAACTTGGCAAACAATGGGCAAGTAATGACCTTATATCTTCTTTAGCAGAAGGCTGTAAGGCTTTCGGCTGCCTTAAAAGAGGCCAGCATGTTACAATTTTATATAAACAAACAAGTACAAAGATACCAGGTGAGTTCCTAGGAAGACTCGTCTTGGGAGAAGAAGGAGGTCTAGTGAAAGTTTTTGGGGCTACAATCTTCTAAAAAAAATTTATTAATATTTAAAAATCTACTTGCAAAATTTTAAAACCGGGTGTAATCCCTAGTCATGCTTAACAATTTTCAAAAAAATGTAAAAACATATGTTAAGCAAATCCCAAATATTCAATCATTTTTAAGCGCAAAATCTGCTTTATATTTTGGTTTAGCAGCGTACTGGGGACTTATTCTTTTTGGAACATTTTTTAATATTTAATCAATTAGTTGACTTTAATATTCTGGAAGAATAATTAGTTTATATGGAGTATTTTCTTCCAATTGCTGAAGTTTATGTAAATCTTCCTTTAATATTTATTCTTAGCCTAGTTGTTGGAATACTTTCAGGTTTGTTTGGTGTAGGTGGGGGATTTTTAATGACGCCCTTTTTAATTTTTTTAGGAGTTCCACCAGCTTATGCTGTTCCAAATGAAGCAAATAACATTTTAGGTACATCAATATCTGGCTCTACAACTCATTACCTGAAAGGAACATTGGATTATAAAATGGGATTTATGATTGTTATAGGAGGAGCGGCTGGAACAGTTTTAGGTATTATAACATTCTCATACTTCCAAGATATTGGAAAAATTAATATCGTTATTTCATTATCTTATATGTATATTTTAGCAATCATTGGAACAATAATGCTCGTTCAAGGAGTTAGTGAAATTGATAGAGCAAGAAAAAAAATTGTTGTTAGAAAAAAACTTCATTCTCATTATTGGATCCACGGTTTACCATTGAGAATGAGATTTAAAAAATCTCAATTATATGAAAGTGCTTTTACCCCTATAATAATTGGTCTTGTTGTTGGATTTATCGCTGCAATTATGGGTGTAGGTGGAGCATTTATTTTAGTCCCAGCAATGATTTATATAATTGGAATGCCAACTAAATTAATTCCAGGAACATCATTGTTTGTAACAATTTTTGTGAGCGCAATTGTTACTGTATTACACGCTTTTAATTATGGGTCAATAGATCTTATGTTAGTTATGATTTTAATTTTAGGTTCAATTTTAGGTGTTCAAGTTGGTCAAAAACTAGGTGAAAAAGTTGATAGTTCTGAATTTAAAACTATTCTAGCAGTTCTTTTATTACTAGTAGGTATAGCTATTGCTTATGATGCTTTTTTTGCTGAACAAACTGTAAAAGTTGTAAAAGATAATGGAATTGAATCTTTAAGTCCATTTGCACAATTTATAAAAAATTTATCGATAAATGTTCCTGTTCTTTATGGAATGTTATCTATTTTACTTGCTTTAGTTTTGGGTGTTGGCGCTGCAATAGTAAGAAGATCTGTTTCAAATTTAAAAGCTTCTATTAAAATAAAAAAAAATAGTAAATAAATTAAGCACTTCTGTAAAGTTTAGTCATAACAAATTCTTTGTGACCTAAAGCTTCAGCACAGGTTAATCTTCCATTCGCAACTCTTAATGTAGCTTTAACTAATTCATCACCAGCTTGATCTAAATTCATTTCTCTAGATAAAATTTTAGAAACGTCCACATCAATGTGCTCACTCATTGTTTTAACAGTTAGTGGATTAGCAGTTAATTTTATTACTGGTTCAATTGGATTTCCTATTATATTACCTTGTCCTGTTGGAAAAAGATGAATATTAAATCCACCAGCAGCTTGCAAAGTTACACATTCAGCTGCTGCCGAAGAGGTATCCATAAAATACAATCCTTTTCCCTTAGTAGGTTCTTCTGCTGGTTCTAAAACATCAATAAATTGTCTTGATCCTATTTTTTGAAAATTTCCAAATGCCTTTTCTTCAATAGTAGTTAAACCACCCGCAATATTACCTGCAGTTGGTTGACTTTCCGACAAATCATCTGTTGCTTCCTTTAAAATAAAATCATTATAGGCATTCCAAGTTTTCTTGAATTTTTCTTGTGCTTCAGGTGTTTTGCCTCTTTTTTCACAAACTGTTTCTGCTCCTGTAAGTTCTGAAGTTTCTCCAAAACACAAATGAACTCCCAAAGGTTCAAGTTTATCCATTAAATTTCCAACTGTTGGATTTGAAGCAAGACCTGAAGTTGTATCTGATTCTCCACATTTTACGGATATCCATAAATCACTTATTGGACATTCTACTCTTTGTTTTTCAGATGCCCACATTGAAAACTCTTGTGCTTTTTTTGAAACTTTTGCAATTGTGTCTATATCTCCTACACCTTCAATACTAAATCCTTCAACCGGTTTTCCAGTTTTTCCAATTGCATCAACTATTTTTTTTGTCCATTTTGGTTCAATACCTATAACTATAACAGCTGCAACATTTGGATTTTTTCCAGTACCAATCATAGTTCTAAAATGCAATTCTAAGTCAGCTCCAAATTGAAGTCTTCCATATGAATGAGGAAGAGCAATTGTCCCTTTTATATTATTAGCCACCGCTTCTGCGCATGCATTTGAGATATCATCTACAGGCAGAATAATTACATGATTTCTTGTTCCGGCTCTTCCGTTTTCTCTTTTATAACCTAAAAAGCTTTTTGGAATTTCCATAATTTACCATTTCTTTGTTTTGACGTTATGAACATGCACATGTTCACCTTTTTTAATATTTTTAACTACTTTTCCAATATCATGTCCATATTTAATAATTGTGTCCCCTTCTTTAAGGTCTGACATTGCGATTTTATGTCCTAATGGAATTTCATTAAGGGATTGAATTTTAGCAGATTTATCGTTTTCCATAATCCAGCAATTACAGTCCTGTTTTGGTGTTATTTTTTCAATAACAACAACCCCAACATTGTCCTTTTCATCATGAATAATTATATCAGTACTAGCCATTATGACTTTCTTATTTGAAATTTCTTTGATCTTATATATTAATCATTGACTTAAACAAATATAAATTTTTATAGAGAGAATTAATTATGACTAAAATGACCACAGAAGAAGCTTTTGTTAAAGTTTTACAAATGCATGGAATAGAACATTCTTTTGGAATAATTGGTTCTGCATTTATGCCGATATCAGATTTATTTCCTAAAGCAGGTATAACTTTTTGGGATGTGGCTCATGAAACTAATGGAGGCTTAATAGCTGATGGATATACAAGAGCTACCGGAAAAATGTCTATGGTTATTGCGCAAAATGGACCAGGCATAACTGGTCTTGTTACACCAATTAAAACTGCTTATTGGAATCATACTCCTTTACTTTTGGTTACACCTCAGGCTGCAAATAAAACAATGGGTCAAGGAGGATTTCAGGAAGTTGAGCAAATGAATTTATTTAAAGACATGGTTTGTTATCAAGAAGAAGTAAGAGATCCATCTAGAATGGCTGAAGTTTTAAACAGAGTAATTGAAAAAGCAATTAGAGGATCTGCACCAGCACAAATTAATGTTCCAAGAGACTATTGGACTCAAGTAATTGACATTGACCTTCCGCCAATTGTTAGATTAGAAAGACAAGCAGGAGGGGTAGAAGCAATTAATAAAGCTGCAAAATTATTATCTGAATCTAAGTTTCCTGTTATACTATCTGGAGCTGGTGTTGTTATTGGAGGAGCAATTGAAGATTGCAAAAAACTTGCAGAAAAATTAGATGCTCCAGTATGTAGTGGATATCAACATAACGATAGTTTTCCTGGAAGTCATCCTCTTGCAGTTGGGCCATTGGGCTATAATGGATCTAAGGCAGCGATGCAATTAATTTCAAAAGCAGATGTCGTTCTTGCACTCGGAACAAGATTAAATCCTTTTTCAACTTTACCAGGTTATGGATTAGACTATTGGCCGAAAGAAGCAAAAATAATTCAAGTAGATATGAACTCAGATAGAATCGGATTAACTAAAAAAGTGACTGTAGGAATTTGTGGTGACGCAAAATTAGTATCTCAACAAATTTTAGAAAAACTATCATCAAAAGCGGGCGACCAAGGAAGAGAAGACAGAAAAAATTTAATACATAAAACAAAATCAGCTTGGCTACAGACATTAACAAGCTTAGATCATGAAGAAGACGATCCTGGAACAGTTTGGAATAAAGAAGCGAGAGAAAGAGATAATGATAGGATGTCCCCAAGACAAGCTTGGAGAGCTATTCAAGCAGGTATGCCAGATGATGTAATTATATCATCAGATATAGGAAATAATTGTGCAATAGGAAATGCATATCCTACATTTGAAAAAGGAAGAAAGTATTTAGCCCCAGGATTATTTGGTCCATGTGGTTATGGTTTTCCATCTATATTAGGAGCTAAAATTGGGTGTCCTGATACACCAGTAATTGGTTTTGCAGGTGATGGAGCTTTTGGAATAAGTATGAATGAAATGAGCTCATGTGCAAGAAAAGAATGGCCAAATATTACAATGGTTATTTTTAGAAATTATCAGTGGGGAGCTGAAAAAAGAAATTCAATTTTATGGTTTGATGATAATTTTGTTGGAACTGAACTTGATCCTGAACTAAGTTTTGCAAAAGTAGCTAATGCCTGCGGATTAAAAGGTATAACAGTAAAAACAATGGAAGAAACAACAAAAGCTATCAAGCAATCGTGTGAAGATCAAAAAAAAGGAATAACAACATTTATTGAAGTTATACTAAATCAAGAATTAGGTGAGCCTTTTAGAAGAGACGCAATGAAGAAACCAGTTGCGATTGCAGGTATTAGTAAAACTGATATGAAACCACAAAAAATATCAATTGATTAAATATTTTCAATACACATAGCTATACCCATTCCTCCTCCAATACATAGTGTAGCCAAACCTTTTTTGCATTTTCTTTTTTTCATTTCATGTATTAGTGTTACTAATATTCTTGCACCTGATGCACCAATTGGATGGCCAAGCGCTATTGCACCACCATTAACATTTACATCATCATCTCTTAAACCAAGCTCTTTTATAACCGCTATAGATTGGGCAGCAAAAGCCTCATTCGATTCAATTAAATCTAAATCATTAATACTCCAACCTGCTTTTTTCAATGCTAACTTAGATGCAGGAATTGGACCAGTTCCCATTAATTTTGGGTCAACACCACATTGGGCCCAAGAAACAATTTTTACTAATGGTACTAAACCCTTTTCTTTTGAAGTTTTAAAGTTCATAAGTGTTACAGCGGCAGCTCCATCATTTAAACCTGACGAATTACCTGCTGTTACTGTACCATTTTCTTTGAACACTGTTTTTAAACCTGATAATTTTTCTAAACTTGAGTCTAGTCTTGGATATTCGTCATTTTCAAAAAGTTTTTGATTTTTCAATTTGATTGGAACTATTTCTTTCTTAAATTTATTTTCTTTAATAGCTTTAATTGTTTTTATTTGTGAATTTAATGCAAAGTTATCCTGATCTTGTCTTGTAATTTGATATTTCTCAGCAACATTTTCTGCTGTAATACCCATGTGGTAATCATTATAAACATCAATTAATCCATCAACTAACATAGTATCTTTCAATTTTTCTTCTGAAAAGTTCTTACCTAATCTATAATTTAAATAATGTGGAGCATTAGTCATGCTTTCTTGACCTCCAGCAATAATAACTTTTGAGTCTTTTAGTTTTACAGAATTAAAACCCAAAGATATAGCTGCTAAGCCTGATCCACAAACTTGGTTTATTGTAGTCGCAGTTTTATCTTTGTCTATACCTGCATTAATTGCCGATTGTCTTGCTGGATTTTGACCACAACCAGCTTGTAAAACTTGTCCTAAAATAATTGTATCTACATCAGAACCTTCAAGACTAGAATCTTGCATACATTTTTTAACCACTTTTGTGCCAAGCTCAGTTGCTTTATGGTCTTTTAAACTTCCTTGAAATGAACCTATCGGAGTTCTAAAAGCTGACGTTATTACAATATCTTCATCATTGTTCATAATTATTCAATACACAATTAATATTATATAATATAGGTATAAATTTTAAGATGAATAAAAAAATACTTAATTACGTAATATTTATAATTATCGCTACAATTTTATTATATTTTGCACGAAATAATTATAAAGATTTTAATATCAACAAGGCAATTTCCGCTTGTGTTTTAGCTAAAAAACAAACATCAAAAAACTTTGATAAAGATTTAGTAAAGAAAAATTGTGAGGAAGAAATACGAAAAAGTATCAGCAAATGAAAAAAATTAAAATAGAAATCAAACTTTAAAATTTATGTCATCCAAAATTAAGATTTTTTTAGAAAAAAATTCAATCTATAAAAAAGTACTATTTTTTATACTAGCAGTTTTAACAATAATATCGGTCGCAAGAGCAGTTCAACAAGCACAGATTTACAGCTTTGATTTTAGTGTTTCTACTGCAAAGCTAGTTTCAGAAGGAATAAATAATTATGAATATGTTTTGGAAGGCAAACATGACAGAAGCGAAAATGATAAACTTTTATACTCTCAAGATGGGCTCTATGCTCATGGATTTCATATAATTTTAATACCATTCACAAAAATAAGTTGGGAAAATGCAAAATTAATTTGGAGTATAATTAACGTAATATTTGCTTTTTTAATTCCCATATTGCTTTGTAGAAAATTTTCTTTTTCAATTAATGAGACTTTTTTTTTAACATCAATTTTCTTAATGAGTACAGTTTTAAGAATAAATATAGGTTATGGACAACATACACTATTTACGTTTTTTTTCTTTATTTTACCTTTTATTTTTCAATCAAAGTTTTCACTATTTTTATCAGGTTTTAGTTATTTCAAATATAACATAGGATATGGTTTATTTTTATATTTAGCTTCTTTAAAAAATATTAATAAAATTATTATTACTTTAATCCCTGTAACTGTTGGCTGGATAGTATTTAGTTATATGACCAATACTGATTTATTAAAAAGTTTATTTCAGCCTTTTTTAACTACAATTTATTATCATGACCAAGCTGATCACTTACCAACTACTGTTTTCTCTATTTTAAGGTTAATTAATATAAAAGGTTTTTTATTAGTACTAGTTCCACTTATATTAAATATTTGGGTTATTTATAAATCTTCATTATTAAAAGACAATCTTCTTAAACTTTCATTAATATGTTTAAGTATTTTATCTTTTACACCTCATCAAATTCATGATTATGTTCTTCTTTTTCCTTTATTGCTATATTCATTTAGGAATTTAGATCTAATTAACTCTAAATTGAATATTATATTTATAATATACTTTTTCTTTATTTTAAGATTAATATCTTTCTTTTTTGGAATTCAACCATGGGAATTCCCATATGGTTTATTTGGATATTTTAATAATCTTTTAACTTTAGTAATATTATTTTTAAACTTTGTTAATTTAAAAAAGATAATTTAAACATGAAAAAAAAATTTATTGAAAATGACAGTATTTGGATTTTAGCATCAATATTAATATTTGGTATATTTTCACGAATATGGATATCTCAATTTGGTTTTAATCATGATTTTTCTATGTGGAAATATAATTTAGAGCTTTTTAACAATGGAGAAAGTTTTTATGCATTTGAAAAATATAACTATTCTCCTCTCTGGATTCATATTCTTCACTTATTAGACTCAATTTATATAAATTTAGAAAATTCAGAAGAAATATATAGATTAAAAATAGTAATTTTTTTAACAATTATTGATGTATTAATCTTTTTTTGCTTATTAAAGAATTATTCGTTAAAAATTGGATTAATATTTTTCCTTAATCCAATATCAATTTTTATAACAGGTTTTCATAATCAGTTTGACAATAGTGCTGTTTTGCTAGGATTTTTAGCAATGTTATTGTATGAAAAAAATAATAAAGAAGGCAGAATCATTCTGCCTTTAATTTTGTTAGGTATATCTTTATGTGCAAAACATATAATGTTTTTTTTTCCAATTTGGCTTTTTTTTAAAGAGAAAAATTTAAGTAAAAAATTATTAATTTTAATAGTTCCTTACTCAATTTTTTTTATTAGCTTTGCTCCTTATTTAAATCAATTAAACTATATAATCGAAAATGTTTTCTTATATAAGTCACAAGACAATGGGCCATTTTGGAACATGTTTACTCCGTATTTTCTACATGCATATATTGATAAGAAAACACTATTTTCTATATTCATAATTATTTTAGGTTTTTTATTGAAAAATAGAGGTTTGCTAAATATTTATTTGTTATATCTTTTATCAATTGTTATTTTTTCTTCTGCAATTGCCAACCAGTATTTTGCAATACCTCTAATTGCGATCGCAATATTTTGGAATTGGAAATATTTAATATTTACCATTTTGTGTTGTATTGTTTTTATTTTAGACGGTGACGCGCTAAATATTAAATATTTTTCAGAATTTCTTAATTGGGATTTAAGATCTACAAGAATTCTTTATCACCCAATAATATTTATATTATTAATAGGGTTTTTAGAAACTTTATTAGGTAAAAAATATTTATATAATAATTTAAATAAAATATTTAAAAAAACAAAAAAATTTATTAGCTAATTTTACAAAACTACTAAATCTAATTTTTGTTTTCCAAGTCTTTCATTACTTTTTTCAGTCACAAGATAAGTTTCACCTAAATTCATTGCCAAACCATTACTGGAGTCCATAAGTATCATATGTAGAAAAAATACATTGCCAGCTTCTATTAAATATGGATTTCCTGTGTACAGCATAGGCCAATCCATCCAATTAGGAGAAAAAGTGTTTCCTAAAGAGTACCCACAAGCATTCATTCTTGAGTTTTTATATCCAAGATTATCAAATGTTTTCGCATGAATATCAAAAACGTCACCAACTTTAATTCCAGGTTTTAATTTATTTTCACAATTTTTTAATGCCTCAACACATGCTTCATGCATTTTATGATGTTTAGAATCTGCTCTACCAATAGGTATTGTTCTAAACATTGCTGAATGGTAATGCTTAAAGGTCCCAGCCCATTCAATGCTTAATTGATCTGGATTCTGTAATATTTTCTTTTCTGCTTGATATCTACAAAGAAGTGCATTATTTCCTGATCCTATTATAAATTCATTAGCAGGATAATCTCCTCCACCTTCAAATATAACTTTATTCATTTCTGCTAAGATTTTAGATTCGCTTATACCTGCTTTTGCGTACTTCCAAACTTGATCCAAAGCTCTATCTGCAAGTTCAGCGGCTTTCTTAACATAAACAATTTCCTCATTCGATTTTATTACTCTTAATTTTGTAATTAACTCTGAACAGTCTTCAATTGAGCAGTAATTTTCTAAAGATTGATTTAATTTCAAAGTATTTCTTCCTGTAAGTCCATATGCTTCATACTCAATTCCTAATTTTTTCCCTTTAAGATTTAATTCGTTCAAAATATTTTTAAGATCATTAGTTGGATTTGCCCCATCTTTATCTATCCAAATTCTTATATCTTCAATATTTGAAGTATTTTGTGCCTGCCTTAAATCAGGAGCTCTAGTTAATAAAATAACGTTTCCTTTTTGGTCTAATACCAATGTTTGAAAAAAAACATATCCGAATGTATCGTAGCCTGTAAGCCAGTACATTGACTCTTGTCTAAACATAAGTAAAGCATCAATATTTTGATCTTTCATAGAGTTAATTACTTTACTCTTTCTAGTACTAAACTCTTTCTTTGAAAAATGAATTCCCATTATTTAATATCAAGTACTGTTGCAGGATCTAATCTTGTTCCAAACCAGTTTAATCTCACATCTAAATGAGGACCTGTGGATCTACCGCTTGAACCTACTGTTCCAATTATTTCCCCTTGCTCAACAATATCACCTTTATCAACAAATATTTCATCCATATGCATGTACAAAGTCGATATACCATGACCATGATCAAAAATTAAAGTTGCTCCTGTAAAATATAAATCTTTTTCGGATAAAGTTACAATACCGCTAGCCATCGCTTTTATAGGAGTTCCAAGTTTTTGAGCAAAATCAATCCCATAATGAGGCCATCTTGGTTTACCATTTAATATTCTTTGACTGCCATAAATACCCGTCACTATTGCATCATCTACTGGTAATATAAATTTATTTTTAAAAAAATCTAAATCTGAATTTATTTCTCTAGCTTCAGCAATAAGTTTATTTTCTTTCTTAATTCTCTCATATACTTCTTCCGGCGGAGTTACTTTTTTTTCCTCAAGACCATCTATTCTTTGAATATTGTATTTTCTTTTCTGAACTTTTTTAACAATTTTTTCTGTTTTATCTTGATTTAAAATTTTAATTACAACATCATATTTTCTATCTTTACCTATACCAAATGCAAAATATCCATCTTTTGAAACTTTTATTTCTTTTTTATCAATTATTACTTTAAAACCAGGTTCAGTTTTACCTATTATAAAGTGTCCTTGAATAAATTTACCATTAAATTCAACAGCATTAACTTTAAAAGTAAAAAAAAATGTTATTAATACTAGTTTAATTATCTTGCAGTCCATCCACCATCTACAAGTAAAGAAGTACCGGTAATCATTGAAGCGGCATCTGATGCAATAAAAACGACAGCGGATGAAATTTCTGGAAGCTCAGCAAATCTTCCGAGCGGTATACTCTCAAGCATACTTTTTTTAAATTTTTTATCTTTTAGGAACCTTTTAGTCATTGGAGTAACAACAAAAGTTGGGCCAATAGTATTGACCCTTATATTGTAAGGAGCTAATTCAAGAGCCATGCCTTTTGTAAGTCCTTCTAGACCAAATTTAGTCATACTGTATACACTTCTTTTGGGCCCGCTTACATGGCCCATTTGTGAAGAAATATTTACTATTGAACCTCCAATTTTTTTTCTATTTTTTGTTTTTATCATTTTAAGTGAAGCAAGTTGAGCAACATTGAAAACAGCATTAATATTTAAGTTTACCATATATTCCATATTTTTTTTCTTAACTTTGGTAAAGTGCTCTGGGATATTTGTTCCTGCATTATTAACCAAAATATCTATTCTAGATTGACTATTAATAATGGATTTTATTTTATTGTAGTCAGTTATGTCACAGACATAAGATTTACATTTTACTTTATATTTTTTTATAATTTGAGAAACATTATTTAAATCTTTTTTGGTTCTGCTAATAATTATTAAGTTTGAGCCAGCTTCAGCTAATGCTAAAGCACATGCTTTACCTAAACCTTTTCCTGCTCCAGTAACTAGAGCATACTTATTTTTCAGATTATATTTTTTTAAAAACATTTTTTATAAGATCAGTTTTAAATCAGTATAGATCAATTCTATGGCTACTGCCAGTATAGCAAATAAACCTACCCAGCCTATCCAAGTGTATTTTTTGATCCATCCAGAAATTAATGTTGCAGCTGTAGCCATTAAAACTATTGATAGTACCAAACCAAAAATTAACAACCAATAGTGGTCTTTGGCAGCACCAGCAACTCCTAGAACATTATCTAGGCTCATTGTAAAATCTGCAAGCAAAACAGTCCAAAGTGCTTTTAAAAAACTTGAGTTATCTACTTTTATATTTTCATCTTTATTATTAGATTTTTTTATTACATCCACATAAAGTTTGTAACAAATATAGAGTAACGCAAGACCTCCGATTAATCTTATACCAGTTATTTGCAATAAGTAGGCAGTTAATAGAGTTAAAATGATTCTTAAAATAACTGCTCCACCAATACCCCAAAAAATAATTTTTTTTCTTTGTTCAGGTGGAAATTGTGAAGCCACCATTCCTATAATAATGGCATTATCACCAGCTAAGACTAGATCAATAAATACTATTTGAGAAAAGATAATTATTTGTTCATTCATGACTTGCTATCTTTTAATATCATGTCTGATGCTTTTTCTGCAATCATTATAGTAGGTGCATTAGTATTTCCTGAAGTAATGTTTGGCATTATCGAAGCATCAACAATTCTTAAATTTTCTATACCATGAACATTTAATCTTTCATTAACAACCGAATTTTCATCATTTCCCATTTTACATGTACCAACAGGATGAAATATAGTTTGTGTATAATCACTACCAGCTTTAACCAATTCTTCATCATCTGTAATATGAATTCCAGGCCTATATTCCTCTGGCTCATATTTTTTAAAAGTTTCAGTTTCTAGCATTATTTTTCTTACTAACTTAAGACCTTGCGCAGCTACATAGCGATCATCATCAGTTGAAAGATAATTCATTTTAATTTTTGGATAATCTTTAATGTTATCACTAACTATATTTATTTCACCCCTGCTTGTTGGCCTTATATTTGCAACTGTAGGGGTTATACCCTCAAAGTCATGCAATTTAGTTGCGCCAAGAATATCTGTACTAATCGGTTGAACATGAAATTGTAAATTCGGTGTTTCTCTTGAACTATCGCTTTTAGCAAAACCACAAACTTGACTTGCTCCCATTGTCATTGGCCCACTTTGATTAAAGATATATTCTAAGCCAATCATTAAATTACCTACAATGCTGTTAATTTTCTTATTTAAAGATTTGAGATTTTTGACTTTATACACTGGTCTAAACATCAAATGATCTTGCAAATTTTTTCCGACTCCTTTTAGTTCATTAATTGAATTTATTCCAAACTCTTTTAATTTTTTACTATCACCAATTCCTGATACTTGTAATATATGGGGTGAACCAATCGAACCAGCTGATAAAATTATCTCGCCGCTTGTATGAACTTCTTCTAATTTTTCATCTAAAAAATAATTTACACTTACGGCTCTTTTTCCATCAAAATTTATTTTTTTTACGTGTGCATTTGTGATTATTTTTAAATTAGATCTTTTTTTTACAGGATTTAAATATCCTTTTGCAGCACTAGATCTTAATTTTAGACCTTTATGAGAATGACTAGTCGTAAACTGAAAATAACCTACACCAAAATTATCACCAGTATTAAAATCAATAACTTTGGGTATACCTTTCTCCTCAGCAGCATTTATAAATTCTTCTAACATTTTTAATTTAATTTTTTTATTAGCTACCATTATTGGTCCACTGTCACTATGGAATTCACTTTTACCTAATTCATTATTTTCTGATTTAATAAAGTAGGGAAGAACATCATCCCAACCCCATCCAGTATTACCTTGTTGTCGCCAATTTTCATAATCGTTACTTTGTCCTCTTATCCAAAGAAGACCATTAATAGATGAGCTCCCCCCCAGAGTTTTTCCTCTTGGATATCTTATTGATCTGTTATTCATGCTCTCATCTTTTTCTGTATGAAAGCACCAGTCAACTTTAGGATTGTGCATTGTCTTATAATAGCCAACTGGAATATGAATCCATGGATAACTATCTTTACCTCCAGCCTCTAAAAGTAAAACTTTGTTTTTTGGATTAGCTGTTAATCTGTTAGCCAAAACACATCCTGCAGATCCTGCTCCAATAATTATATAATCAAAAATATCCATTAGATTAGAATGTTTATAATATTGAAATCAAAAATTCCAGCAATACCAACGTTATTAGGGATAAGTTTTGTCATAATTAACACTTGTTTTAAATTTTTATTTTTGAGAAACTCAATTTTTAAAAAACAACAAGAGGGAAATTATAATGAAAAAAATCATTTCAATGATATTTGCTGTTACTTTAGTTCTTGGTTTTGCAACTAGTGCTAATGCAGCAAAAACATTAAAGTGCCAAACCGTTATCAGTGCTAAAGCTGATGAAGTTGTAATGTTAAAAGACTTCACAGATACAGTAACTGCTCTAACAGGTGGGTCACTAAAATTTGAAATCATGCCTGCTGGAACAGTAGTTGGAGTTAAAGAAACTTTAGATGCTGTAGACAAAGGTTTGATTGACTGTGGATTTGCATGGACACACTATTGGTCAGGTGACCATCCAGCTGCAATGTTATTTGGTTCGCCGGTAGCAGGTGGTGGAGTTGGTATTGACAATATTGCTTTCTTATCATGGTTTCAATACGGTGGTGGTAAAGAGCTATACGACAGACTATGGAAAGAAATGGGAAGAGACATCAAAGGATTTATGCTTCAACCTGTTGGACCAGAGGCTTTAGGTTGGTTTCCAAAACCAATTAAAAATATGGCTGACTTCAGAAAGTATAAGTTTAGAACTCCTCCAGGAATTCCAGGACAAACTTATAAAGATATCGGTATAGCATCTGTAGCAATGGGAGGTGGAGATATTCTACCTGCTTTACAAGCTGGAACAATTGATGCAGCTGAGTGGTGTTGTCCAAAACCAGATCTAGTATTTGGTTTCCAAAAAGTTCTTAAGCACTATTACCTACAAGGTTTACACCAAGTAGTCGTAAATGCTGACTTTTATATGACTGGAAAAACTTATGACAAGTTATCTGATCACGAGAAAAAATCTTTAGAAGTTGCAGCAAACGCATCTTTAGCAAAATCTTTAAGCTACAGAATCTATGAAAATGGAAAAGCACTTGCTGAGCTAACTACTAAGCATGGAGTTATATTAGAAGATACTCCTACTGATTATTTCACAGAATATATGGCAGCTGCAAAAGCAACTTTAAATAAAAATGCAAAAGATAACGCATTTTTTAATGAAGTTTATACTTCTATGAAGAATTTTGCAGATATCGCTGTTCCTTTCTGGAGTGGTGCTCAAATGTCAAATGCGAAGCTAGGAATGGCTCACGCAGCAACATTGAAGTAATATAGTTTTAATTTAAAACTATAATCAATTTATAATAAAGCGGACTTAAATAAGTCCGCTTTATTTTTTTAAGGACTTTATGGCAGACGAACCAGGTAAACTAGATATTTCAGATGAAATGATAGCTGAGAGAAGAGGCGGCTCAGGCAAAATGCCAGATGATATGCCTAGATGGATGGCTAAATCTATTACTTCAATAGATAAATTTAGCATGTTAACAGGAAATATTGTTTGTTGGATATTGATGCCATTAATTTTAGCAATGACATACGAGGTTATTGCAAGAAAACTATTTTTAGCCCCTACAATTTGGGCCTACGATATTAGTAGATTCCTTTATGGTGCACTATTTATGTTGGGTGCTGGATACGCACTTTCAAAAGGAGTTCATATAAGAGCAGATTTTTTGTACAGAAATTTTAAAGTTAAAAACCAAGGCTTAATTGATTTTGCTTTATATATTTTATTTTATTTCCCAGGATTAATTGTTTTTCTTTATATGACGACTGGTTTTCTCCAGGAGTCAATAATGAGAGGTGAAAGAGGAATGGATACTACTTGGATGCCATACATGTGGCCAATTAAATCTTGTCTTTGGTTTGGTATTGTTTTTTTACTAATTCAAGGTGTATCAGAATTATTTAAAAGTTATTACGCAATGACCAAAGGAAAGTGGCCAGGTAATGAATGATTGCTGAACTGATTGATCCAGCTATTTTAGGTTTTATTTTAATTGGCGTAATGCTTTTTTCGATATTTGTTGGCTTCCCAATATCTTTCACTTTAATATTTTTAGGTTTTGTTTTTGGCTATCTTGGATTTGGAAAACTTGTATTTTATTTAATGACTCTGCAGTTTTCGATGGTTATGACCGAACAAACATTGGCCGCCGTACCACTCTTTGTTTTTATGGGTATCATGATGGAGCAAGCCGGATTAATGGAAAGATTATTTTCAGCTTTTCAATTAATGCTAGCAAAAGTTAGAGGATCACTTTATTACGCTGTTCTTTTTGTTTCAGTAATTTTTGCTGCAGCAACTGGAATAGTGGGTGCATCAGTAACAATTTTAGGAATTATGGCAGCTAAATCAATGAATAGATCTGGGTACAATGTTAGGTTAGCAGCAGGAACTATTACAGCTGGTGGTACTTTAGGAATATTAATTCCTCCAAGTATTATGCTTGTAGTTATGGGTCCAATTATGGAAATACCAGTAATAGATTTATTTGCAGCAGCTATCCTACCAGGAATATTATTAGCTACCTTATATGCAGCTTATACTACAATAAGATGTATGATGGACCCTAAATTAGGTCCACCACTACCAGAAGAAATGAGGGCTACAAGTATGAAAGATGTTTGGATAGAATTTTTACTTGGTCTAGTTCCACCAGCTGCATTAGTTTTTTCTGCTCTTGGAAGTATTCTTTTAGGATTTGCTACACCAACAGAGGCTGCTGGTTGTGGTGCAATGGGTGCATTACTATTATCTATTGCTTATAAAAAATTAAGCTTAGCAAAACTACAAGATGCTTTAGTTAAAACCTTAGAAATTTCAGCATTGATTATGGTTTTAGTTGCTGCTTCTAATTTTTTTGGCGCAGTATTTGCCCGTCTAGGAACACCAATGCTTCTAACCGAATTTTTACTATCTTTAGAAATGAATAGATATTTAATTTTAGCTATAGTTATGGGTGTAATTTTCCTATTAGGATGGCCATTAGAATGGGTGCCAATTGTAATGATTATAGTTCCGATAATTTTACCATTGATTGAAGCATTAGGTTTTAATTTGACATGGTTTGCAATATTAGTTGCTGTTAATTTACAAACCGCCTGGCTTTCACCTCCAGTAGCATTATCTGCGTATTTTCTAAAAGGTGTCGTTCCAGAGTGGGATTTAAAAGATATTTATCTTGGAATGATGCAATTTATGGTTCTGCAGGTAATCGGATTAATAATTATTATAGTTTTTCCAAAGATTGTATTATGGCTTCCAACTGTCTTGTATGGACAGTAATTTATATTTGTTTAATATAAGGTAGTGATTCAACAAAAAGAAACATCTAATTTAATGAACTGGGAGATTGTGTCAGTTAATCCCAATAATAAAGTTTGGGGCTGGAAAGATATATTTTGTTTTTGGGGCTCAAGCATTCAAAGTCTAATAGGCTTTTCATTAATTGCATCATTATATCTAGTCTATCAACTAAATTTTTTTATAGTATTGATTGGATGCGTTATAGGTTCGTTGCTAGTGTATTTATTTTCAAATTTAATTGGAAGACCTTCGCAAAAACATGGAATTCCTTTTCCTGTATTTTTAAGACTTTCAATGGGAGTTTCTGGGGCAAAATATATTGCAATGATAAGAGGAGTAGTTGGTGTTTTTATGTTTGGTGTTCAAACATATTTTATATCTAAATCTGTAGGATATTTAATTAGAATTATTTTCTTTTCAATAGATAACGAACTTTTAGATAAAGATATTTTTTTATTGTTTTTTATGGGTCTTAATATTATCGATGGATTTTCTTTAGTATTTTCTTTATGGGTACAATATTTATTATTTAGTAACGGTCAAAGATTTATTAAGTCAATAATTAATTTTTCTACTTTGTTCGTTTATCTCGGATTAATTATTTTTTTTATAATGTTATACAAGGAAAATTATAATGAAATATTAGTTGTATTTAATGATTTGTTTAAAAATAATAGTTTTTATAACAAAGAAAATTTATTAGCATTATTTTCAATTGCTGGAACTTTTTTTGCATATTTTTCTATTGTAATTGTAAATTTTGGTGATTTTTCTAGGTATGCAAAAAATCAAAGTGAAGTAAACAAAGGTAATTTATCTTTAATTTTAAATTTATTAATTTTTTCTTTTTTGGCAATTTCTTTGGTAGCAGGATCAAGTATTATTTTTGAAAAAAACTCAATACCAGTAGATAGAATATTAACAAATCCAACAGATATTGTTGGAAAATTTGATAATACATCTTTAACTTTTATAGCATTAATATTTATATTAGTAGCTTCGGCATCGACAAATCTAATCGCAAATTATATTCCGTCACAAAACTCTATAATTAATTTTTTTCCTAAAAAATCTACTATAAGAAGCTCAGGTATTTTAATTATTTTTTTAGGTCTTATATTTGCTGTTTTTTGGGAACCTATTCTTAGCAAAGTTGGAATTTTATCATTTGTTGATACTTTTAGTTCATTTTTTGGTCCAATAGCAGGAATTATGATCATGGATTATTATATAATAAAGAATAAGAAAATTATAAATAAAGATATTTTTTCATCTAGTAAAGATGGGGCATACTACTATTCAGGAGGATGGCAAATTAAATCAATTTATTCATTAATTGTTGGATTTATATTCGCATCCTCAACTATTTGGAATATTCAGTTGACATTCTTGCAGCCTTTTTCATGGCTTATCGGCGCATTTATTTCATCCATAACTTATTATTTGTTAGCTAGTAAATAGTTTCTAAATGCACAAATTTGATTTTAAAAATAAAACTGCAGTTATAACTGGTGGCGCGCAAGGATTTGGTCTGGATATAGCAAAAAATTTTTTATTATTTGGTGCAAAAGTATTTATATGGGACATTGATGAAAAAGAATTATTAAAAGCTACCAAAGAAATAAATAGTCCTAATTTAGAATACAATGTTATAGATGTATCTAATCCTGGTTTAATTGAAAAAACTGTTAGTTCAATACTGCTTAATAACAAAATTGATATATTGATCAATAGTGCAGGAATAACTGGCCCAACAGCAGAGCTTTGGAATTACAATATTAATGATTGGAATTCAATTTTAGATATTAATCTCAATGGAACTTTTTATTGTTGTAAATCTATAGTACCAAGCATGATTAAAAATAATTATGGAAGAATAGTAAATATAGCTTCTGTTTCAGGTAAAGATGGTAATGCGAATGCTAGCGCTTATAGTTCAGCTAAAGCTGGAGTTATAGGTCTTACAAAAAGTTTAGGAAAAGAATTATCGACTTATAATATTGCAGTCAATGCAATAACACCAGCAGGAGCAAAGACTAGAATCTTAGATCAAATGTCAAAAGAACATGTGCAAAGAATGCTTTCAAAAGTACCTCGAGGTCGTTTCTTAGAAATAAATGAATTATCATCTATGGTATGTTGGCTATCTTCTGAAGAAAACTCTTTTTCAACAGCAGCGGTTTTTGATATAAGTGGAGGAAGGTCAACCTATTAATTTATAAAATCTATGATAAAATTTTTTAACTATTTTTTAGTTACATTTTTATTTTTTTTTACTCCAGCTTACTCAACAAATATAAAAGTATTTGAATTTACAAAGGATGAATTAACCAATTTGAAAGTAAGAAAAGTAAGAGGTGCCGATGAAAAGACCAAATATTCTGTTGGAGATAATGAAAATGGCAATTTTTTAAGAGCAGAAGCAAATAATTCAGCTTCAGGATTAGGTAAAGAGATAACTATAAATTTAGGAGAAACACCATTTTTAAATATAACTTGGAAAGTAGAAAAAGATTTGCCTGGTATAAACGAATCTAGCAAGAAAGGTCATGATTATGCTGCTAGAGTTTTTGTTGTAAAAAAAACTGGAGCTACACCACTTTCTAATAGAGCTATGAATTATGTTTTTTCAAGTAATAAGAATGTAAACACATACCATCCAAGTCCTTTTACAAAAAAATCAATTGATTATGTATTGTCAACAACTAAAGATAATTTTAATGAATGGGTTACCGTTAAAGTAAATGTAAGAGAACATTTCAAAAAATTTCATAATTTAAATTTAGAAGAAATAAATGGACTTGCTATAATGTCTGATACAGATAATTCCAAATTAAATTCAATTGCCTATTATCAAAATATTTATTTTTCTTCTAATTAGTTTAAAGTTTAAAATATTTTTTTAGCCCTATGCTAATAAATGACAGAATTATTGCTGCTAAAACATCTTCAATAGGAGCTGCAGTTGGGTAACCAAAATTCCATAAGATTACCCCAATTAGCCAAATTAAATAAATTTTCATTTGTACACATTACTATTAAATAATTATATCTTTTGATATCATAAAATTATGAGTAAAGAATTTATACACTATGTAAAAGTCTATTATGAAGATACAGATGCCGAAGGTGTTGTGTACTATGCTAACTATTTAAAATTTTTAGAAAGAGCAAGAACCGAAGCAATATTTTCATTAGGTTTGACTAATACAAAACTTTTAAATGAATATGAAACATTAATTATAGTTAAGTCTTGTAATATAAATTACATAAAGCCAGCTAAATTTGAGGATAATCTGAAAATTATTTCAAAAGTTAAATCTATTACGAGAACGTCCTTTTTAATGTATCAAGTTTTTGAAAGAGATAATGAAATAATTTCTGAAGCAGAAGTTCGTCTTGTAACTATAAATAAGCAAGGAAAGCCGATTCAAATTCCTAAAGTATTAGAAGTTAAATTTAAAGAATACTTATCAAATTAATTTTAAAACTTTTTTAAATAGGGATGTCATTTTTTTTTCATTAATTCTTCCAGTATTAACATTTCTAGGACTAGGATGATAACAACCAACTATTTTAATATTATTAGGCAAATTATAGATTGCTCCATGACTAAACTTAATTTTATCTGAAAAATTATGATTTTTTCTGAAAAAAGATACACATGAATCAAATCCAATTTTACCTAATGCTACAATTACTTTTATATTTTTTAATAAATGAATTTCATGTTTTAAAAATTTAAAGCAATTTTCTTGTTCTTTTTTTAACGGTTTATCTTCTGGAGGCACACATTTTAAAGTTGTAGTAATAAAAGCATTATTCAATTTTAAACCATCATTTATATGATCAGAATTACTTTGGTTAGAAATTTTTACATTGTATAAATTTTTATATAAAAAATCTGAAGATTTATCACCCGTAAATACTCTCCCAGTTCTAGTACCTCCATGAGCAGCTGGCGCTAACCCAACAAATAAAATTTTACCACTTGTGTCACCAAACCCAGTAATTGGTTTCCCCCAGTAAGTTTCATTTGCATATTGTTTTCGTTTTTTTGTAGATATTTTTTTTCTAAATTTTACTAATCTCGCGCATTTATTACACTTAACGATAGATTTATTTAGCTTACTAAAATTATTAAACATATTTGTTAATTATAGAATATTTTTTTTTTTATATAAAATCTATATTTTACACAATTATTCTAATTGGACAAATCAGTTCTATAATATATAAGACTTTAACAATTGGGCGAGTGGCGGAATTGGTAGACGCGTTGGTCTTAGGAACCAATAGTGCAAGCTGTGAAGGTTCGAGTCCTTTCTCGCCTACCAAATTTAATTATGAAAGTTACAATAGAAAATAAAAAAGGTTTAAATAAAGACATAAAAGTTTTTATTGATAAAAAAACGATAGATTCATATTTAGAAGAAAAATATGAGGAAGTTAAAAATACAGTAACACTCAAAGGTTTTAGACCAGGAAAAGTACCTAAAGAAATTTTAAAAAAACAATTTGGACAAGCAATTTATGGTGAAGTTTTAGATAAAGTTTTAAAAGATACAAGTACCAAAGCACTTAAAGAAAATAAAATAAAACCTGCCGGTCAACCAAAAATAGACTTGAAAACTTATGGAGAAGATAAAGATCTTGAGTATATTATTTCAGTAACAGAATTACCCAGTATAGATATTAAAGTTTTAAATAATATTAAATTTGATGAATACAAAGTTAAAATAGATCCAAGAGAAGCCGATAAAAGAATAAAGGAAATAGCAAATTCGCAAAAAAATTTTCAAGATGTTGATCCAGCAAAAGTTGCCAACGAGGGAGATCTAGTAGTTTTTGACTATAAAGCAACTGTTGATGGAAAAGAATTTAAAGGAAATGAAGGAAAAAATACACAATTGGAATTAGGAAAAGATTTATTCATAAAAGGTTTTGATAAACAACTTATTAAATCAAAAAAAGATGAAGAAGTTAAAGTTGAAGTAAAATTACCAGAAAATTTTCCTGAAAAAGATTTAATTGGAAAGAATGCAGTTTTTATATGCAAAATCATAGCGGTAAAAAAACCAAAAGAAACAATAGTTGATGATGAATTTGCTAAAAATCTTGGAGCAAAAGATTTAAAAGATTTGAAAAATTTAATTTCAAAACAAATTAATGAAGAGTATAAAAATTCTTTAGATCAGTTAAGTAACAAAAAAATACTAGATGAAATTGATAAAATAAAACTTGATGAAATTCCTGAAAATTTAAAAGAACAAGAAATAAAAATTTTATCAGGAGGAATGAAGGAGGAAGAAATAAATAAAAATAAAAAAGATTTAGAAAAAAAAGCAGTTAAAAGAATTAAGACAGGATTAATATTAAATGAATTCGGAGAGCAAAATAAAATTAATGTTACAGAACAAGAAATGCAGGCAGAAATTCAAAAACAATTAAGGATGATGCCAGGTCAAGAAAAGATGTTACAAGAATATTATCAAAATAATCCACAAGTTTTAGGAAACTTAAGAGGTCAATTGTATGAAGAAAAAATTTTAAAAGAAATTAAGCTAAAGGCAAAATCTAACTTAAAAGAAATTTCAAAGGAAGAGGCTGAAAAACTTTTAAAGGAGGAAAATGAAAGACACATGAAGGAACATCATAATCATGATCATGGAGAGTCTGAAAATAAGAAAACTGCATCTGAAAAAAAATCAACAATTGCTAAAAAGTCAAAAACTACAACAAAGAAATCGGAAAAATCAAAAAAAATTAGCAAAAAGTAATCTCAAGTTGTATAAGAGTATACCGAATCATTTATGAATAAAATACCAGAACATCTTAGTACATTAATACCAATGGTTGTTGAGCAATCAAGTCGAGGTGAGAGAGCTTATGATATTTATTCTAGGTTATTAAAAGAAAGAATAGTATTTGTTGTAGGACCAATTAATGATCAAGTAGCTTCATTAGTTACTGCTCAACTTTTATTCTTAGAGTCAGAAGACCCAAAGAAAGAAATATCTCTTTATATTAACAGTCCAGGAGGATTGGTCACGGCAGGATTAGGAATTTATGATACGATGCAATATGTTAAACCAGACATCTCGACACTTTGTATTGGACAAGCTGCAAGTATGGGATCTTTTTTATTATCAGCAGGATCAAAAGGTAAAAGATTTTCTCTTCCAAATTCTAGAATAATGGTACATCAACCATCAGCAGGTTTTCAAGGACAAGCTACAGATATAGAAATTCATGCAAATGAAGTATTAGCTTTGAAAAAAAGATTAAATGAAATTTATTCAAAACACACAAATAAATCAGTTGAGGAAATTAAGACAGCTCTTGAGAGGGATAACTTTATGACCCCAGAAAATGCAAAAGAATTTGGTTTAATAGACAAAGTAGTAGTTAATAGAGAATAATTTACCATATATAGTTTTTCCACAACCTATACTTGATTAGATAGACTCAAATGTATTAAAGTAAGTAAATTGATTCGAAAAAAAATTTATGAGCACAAATAATAAAAATATTCTCTACTGTTCTTTTTGTGGAAAAAGCCAACATGAAGTTAGAAAATTAATTGCTGGTCCAACAGTTTTTATTTGTGATGAGTGCGTTGAGTTATGCATGGATATCATAAAAGAAGAAAACAAAGATACATTTGTAAAACACCAAGATGGATTACCTTCACCTAAAGAAATATGTAAAGTCTTAGACGATTATGTAATTGGACAAAATTATGCAAAAAAAGTTTTATCAGTTGCAGTTCATAACCATTACAAAAGACTTAATTATGAAAATAAAACTAGTAAATCGGTTGAACTTGCAAAATCAAATATTTTATTACTTGGCCCAACTGGTTGTGGTAAAACTCTTTTAGCTCAAACTTTAGCAAGAATTCTTGATGTGCCATTTACAATGGCGGACGCAACAACATTAACAGAAGCGGGATACGTTGGTGAAGATGTAGAAAATATTATTTTAAAACTTTTACAATCAGCAGACTACAATGTAGAAAAAGCTCAAAGAGGGATAGTATATATTGATGAAGTTGATAAAATTAGTAGAAAATCTGAAAATCCATCAATAACTAGAGATGTTTCGGGAGAAGGTGTGCAACAAGCTCTTCTGAAAATTATGGAAGGAACTATTGCAAGTGTACCCCCTCAAGGTGGTAGAAAACATCCTCAACAAGAATTTTTACAAGTAGATACAACAAATATTTTGTTTATTTGTGGAGGAGCTTTTGCAGGCCTAGATAAAATAATATCTCAAAGAGATAAAGGCTCTTCAATAGGTTTTGGAGCAGAAGTAAAAAGTGTTGCCGATAAAAAAACTGGTGAATGGATGAAAGGTTTGGAACCTGAAGATTTATTGAAATATGGATTAATACCTGAATTTATAGGAAGACTACCAATTAATGCAACTCTTGATGATTTAGATGAACAGTCGTTAGTGAAGATTTTGATGGAACCAAAAAACTCTTTAATCAAACAATATAAAGAATTATTTAAACTTGAAGGAGTTAAGCTAAATTTTAAAGATAATGCTATCAAAGAAATAGCTCAAAAAGCAATTAGAAAGAAGACTGGAGCAAGAGGACTAAGATCAATTTTAGAAAACATACTTTTAAAAACTATGTTTGATCTGCCAAGTCGTGAAGATATAGAAGAGGTTATAATTGACCTAGGTGCGGCTAAAGGACAGTCTGATCCTATAACAATTCATTCAAAGAGCTCAAAAAGTAAGTCAGAAAAAACCTCAGCTGCATAAATATAGTTAATAAGCTATTATTTTCTATTGCAATATTTAAGATAATCTCCATATTTACTAAATGGAAGTTAAACATACATCGCCATTATTACCTTTAAGAGACATCGTTGTATTTCCAAGCATGGTTATACCTCTATTTGTTGGAAGGGATAAATCTATTACTGCTTTAAATGAAGTTATGAAGAATAATAAAAAAATAATTCTAGTAACTCAAAAAAATTCTGAAGTCGATGATCCCAAAAAAAATGATGTGTTTTTCTATGGATGTGAAAGTACAATACTCCAACTTTTAAAATTACCCGATGGAACAGTTAAAGTTTTAGTCGAAGGATTAAAAAGAGTTAAGATTATTGATTTTAAGGATGACGAAAAATTTATTACTTGTTCTTATGAATATAATAATGACATTATTTCTAAAGATGAAGATTTAATGCCTTTAGCTACAACAGCAATAAGAAGATTAGAGAAACTTACGTCTATAAATAAAAAAGTATCATCAGATATAATTTCAAACATTAAAGAACTAAAAGACCCAGCAAAAGTTGCTGACAACATTGCTTCACATTTGAATGCAACAATATCTGAAAAACAGCAAATTTTTGAGACAACAGATGTAAAGAAAAGATTAAATGGTGTTATTAAAATAATGGAAAATGAAACTAGTATAATTGGTGTAGAAAAAAGAATTAGAGGTAGAGTTAAAACACAGATGGAAAAAACTCAAAGAGAGTATTATTTAAATGAACAATTAAAAGCTATCCAAAAAGAATTAGGAGAAATAGAGGATGGAAAAGATGAAACTTCAAATCTAAATAAACTTATTCAAAAAGCTAAAATGCCAAAAGAAGTTCAAAAGAAATGCATGTCTGAACTTAAAAAATTAAAAAATATGAGTCCAATGTCAGCTGAAGCAACAGTAGTTAGAAATTATTTGGATTGGATGATTGATATACCTTGGTTTAAAAAAGATAAAGTAGATATAGATTTAAATAAAGCATTAAAACAACTAGATGAAGATCATTATGGATTAGAAAAGGTTAAGGAGAGAATAATTGAATTTTTAGCAGTCCAAAAAAGAATGGATAAAATTAAAGGTCCAATTTTGTGTTTGATTGGTCCTCCTGGTGTAGGAAAAACATCTCTAGGAAAATCTATTGCAAAAGCTACTAACAGACAGTTTGTAAGAATGTCTTTAGGAGGTGTTAGAGATGAAGCTGAAATAAGAGGTCACAGAAGAACTTATATAGGTTCATTGCCAGGTAAGATTATTCAAATGATGAAAAAAGCTGGAACAAAAAATCCACTTATTCTACTTGATGAAATTGATAAGGTTGGAAATGATTATAGGGGAGACCCATCTTCTGCTTTACTGGAAGCTTTAGACCCAGAACAAAACACAACTTTTAATGATCATTATTTAGAAGTAGATTATGAT
>CACFUX010000015.1 GCA_902569615.1 uncultured Pelagibacteraceae bacterium
AGAAGCCATGCAAGAGGAATTTTTTCATACTTTTAATGCTTTAATAGATAAAGGTTCACAAGTAATAGTTTCAGCAGATAGAGCGCCAAATAAATTATCTCGAATTCAAGAAAGAATAAAATCTAGATTTGCAGGTGGTTTAGTTGTTGATATTCAAAATCCTGATTATGAATTAAGATATAAAATTGTTAAAGCAAAGATAGATGAAATTAAACTAAATCAACTAAGTGCGGTAAATCTTTCTGATGAAATTCAAAAATTTATTAGTTCAGAAATTAGAACAAGCATAAGAGAATTAGTAGGAGCTATAAATAGGATTATATCATTTTCAAAAATTTATAATAAAGTTCCAACTCTTGCAGAGACTAAAGCGGTTTTAAAAGATCTTTTAAATTTGTCGGAAAACAAAGTAACAATAGACTCAATTCAAACAATAGTTTGTCAGTTCTTTAAAATTAGCAAGAATGAAATGTTATCAGCTAGAAGATCTAGATATTTAGTAAGACCAAGACAAACGGCAATATATTTGGCTAAATTGTTAACATCTAAATCTTTACCTGAAATTGGAAGATCATTTTCAAATAGGGATCATACTACTGTAATTCATTCAGTTAAAACTATCGAAAAATTAAGACAAGAAGACAAGGAATTAAATTCAAATATAGATAATTTAAAAAATAAAATTTTATATAACAAAGTGAATGAAATTTAGTTTAAATCAACAAGATTTACAAAAATCATTAAATTACTGCCAGGGTGTAATTGAAAAAAGAAGTACATTACCAATATTATCAAATGTGCTAATTGATGCTTCAAATTCAATGTTAACTATAACCGCAACAGATTTAGACCTAATATTTATTCATCAAATAGGGAATGTTGAGATTAAGGAAGAAGGCAGAACTACCACTTCATCGTCGATTATGTATGACATAGTTAGAAAATTTTCAGCAGGAAAAAAAATCAACTTTTCAACAAGTGGCGAAAATAAAATTCATTTAGAATCTGAAAAATCAGTTTTTAATTTAAACTGTATAAACCCGTCAGAGTTTCCTTTAACTGATGAAAATTTTAATAATAATCAATTTTCAATTAATTCAAAAAAACTACTTAAACTTCTAAATAAATGTAAATTTTCAGTTTCAAATGATGAAACTAGGCATTATTTAAGTGGGATTTTTTTTCATTTAACACAAACAGAAGATAAGCATTACCTAACAGCAGCAGCAACAGATAGTCATAGAATGTCAATTTCAAAAATTTTGTTGAAAGATAAAATTGATTTTGAGCCTATAATTTTACCTAAAAAAACAATTTTTCAACTTTGTTCATTATTAGACGATTATGAAGGAGATGTTAAAATTTCAAATATAAAATCAAAAATTAAGTTTGAGTTAAATGACAGTATATTAATTTCAAAATTAATAGATGGAAAATTTCCCAACTACGTTCAAGTTATACCTAAAGAAAATAAAAAAAAACTGCAAGTCGATTTAAAATTATTTTTGAATTCAGTCGATAGAGTTGCATCAGTTTCCTTAGATAAAAAAGATGGTGTTAAGTTTAGTCTAAAAGAAAATGTTTTAAATCTTTCAGTTAATAATGCAAATAGTGGAGACGGAAAAGAAAGCCTTAATGTAAATTTTGAGCATGACTTAGATATAAGTTTTAATTCAAGATATTTAATAGACGTAGCTTCTCAACTGGATGGAGATCAAATCGAAATTTACTTTAAAGATACAGGCTCCCCAGCTTTAATTAAAGATCCTGGAGATTTTGATAGTATATATGTTGTAATGCCTATGAAAGGTTAGGATATTCTATCAATTTCTTGATATATATTTTCTTGGAGTATATTTAGAAACTGATCTGCATTCATTCCAGGCGTTATTGGATCAAGGACTGAAATTGTTAATATTTTATTTGTTTTCAACTCTCCATTTTTTGGCCATATGTCTCCAGAATTTAAAGCTATAGGCTGACAGAATATATTTAATTCCTCATAAATTCTTTTAACTCCTTTTTTGAAAGGTGATCTGTCTGAAACTTCAAGTCTTGTTGCTTGAGGAAATATAATTATTGGTCTATTAGAATTGTTAATATGATTTTTTATTTGATCTGAAAATCCTAAATTATCTTTTGTTATTTTATTTCTATCTATTGAAATAGATCCTATTTTTCTTAAATACCATCCAAAAATTGGAATTTTTAGTAATTCTTTTTTTAAAATAAAAACTGGAGAGTCAAATAATGCCTGTAGAAAAAATGTTTCAAATTGTGATTGATGAGCGCAAGCAATAAAAAATTTTTTATCTTTTATAATTTTTTCTTTTCCTTTGATATTCAATTTTACTGATAAAAAAATTTCAAGGCAAAATTTGGCCCAAAATCCTAAAATTTTACCTCCATAAATTACAACTTTTTGAGGTAAAATTAAGCTTGGTAAAAAAAATATACAAACAAAAATAACTCCAAAATAAAAAAAAAATAGGAAAAGTGTTTTTTTAATCATTAAAATAAAAGTTAAATAATATTATTTAACTTTTGTCTCTTTGTTATAATTCTTATTGAGCTCTTATTAACTAAAATTTCTGAGGGTTTTGGCCTTAAATTATAGTTTGAACTTAAAACCATTCCATAAGCTCCCACATCACAAATTATCATTAAATCTTTCTGATTTATCTTTTGAAAATCATTAATAGTTAAAAATTTATCAGTTGTTTCACATATTGGACCAACAAACTCATGAATTTTATTTACTTTTTTTCTATTAATTTTTGAAGGAATTATTCTATGTTTTGCACCATAAAGAGCCGGTCTTATTAAATCATTCATGGCTGCATCTAATATTATGAAATTTTTTGAGTTTGTTTCTTTTATATATATTATTTTTGAAATTAGATATCCAGCATTGCCAACTATAGATCTTCCAGGTTCAAAAATTATCTTTGATTTATTTTTTTTTAAAAATGATTTTATAAGTTTATTATATTTTGAATAATTTAACTTATTTGAATTATTTTCATATTGTATTCCCATTCCCCCACCCAAATCTATATATTTGAATTTATATTTTGATTGGTGGATTATTTTATTAACTACATTCAACATATTTTTGTATGGTATGTGACTTGTAATTTGACTACCTATATGTACACTTAAACAAATAATATTAACAAATTTTGAATTTTTATATTTTTTAAGAATTTTTAAAAATTTTTTTTTTGTTAGTCCAAATTTGTTTTCTTTTTTTCCTGTTGAAATACTTTTTAATGTATTAGCATCAGTATCTGGATTGAATCTTAAACCTATATTAACTTTGTTCTTATTTTTTTTTGCAATTTTTTCAATTTCAATAATTTCACTTTCAGACTCTGCATTTATTAATAAAATTTTTTTATTAATTGCAAATTGAAGTTCATTGACTGTTTTACCAACACCAGAAAAAACTATTTTTTCTGGTTTTATTTTTGCTTTTAAAGCTACCATTAACTCACCTTTAGACACTACATCTGCACCTAAACCAAATTTACCAATCAAATTTAAAATTTTTGAATTTGAATTTGATTTTACTGAAAAACAAATTAATGGATTTATATCCTTAAAATTCTTTTTGAAATTATAAATATTATTAGAAATATTTTGACATGAATAAACGTAACATGGTGTACCAAATTTTTTTGCAATTTTTTCAACACTAACATTTTCTATATTGAAACGTCCATTTTTATATTTCATTAAATTATATTTTTTTGATTAATAAATTTAAATTTATTTACTTTATATTCTGGATCAGCTTTTTTTCCACAAGAAACAATAATATTTAAAAGAATAATTATTAATAGAATTTTTTTTATCATTTTGATTCTTTCTTATACTTTTTTATCATTTTCTTAATATTTTCAAAAGATGTACCTCCATAAGATTTTTTTGATTTTATTGAATTTTTTAAATCAAATACTTTTAAAATATCCTCATTTAGCTTTGGTTCAATTTTTTTAAGCTCCTTTAAACTTAAATCTTCTAATTTTAATTTTTTAGACTCTGCATAATTTACAATTTTAGAAGTAATTTGATAAGATTTTCTGAAAGGTAAATTATAATATTTAACAATATGATCGGCTAAATCTGTAGATGTCGTATATCCAATATTTGCTAATTCATTCATTCTTTTTTTGTTAGCTGAATAATTTTTTAATATTTCAATAATTATTAAAATTGAATTTTTTATTTGATCGAAAGAATTAAATACTAATTCCTTATCATCTTGTAAGTCTTTAAAATAAGAGAGTGGTAAGCCTTTTAATATTGTTAACATCGAAAATAAGTTACCAAAACTTTTTCCTGTTTTTCCTCTTAGATACTCAAGAGGATCAGGATTTTTTTTTTGAGGCATTATAGATGATCCAGTAACTATTTTATCGTTAAGTTTAATTAATCTAAATGCATCTGAATTCCATATTATAAATTCTTCCGCTAACCTCGAAATATGTACAGAACAAACTGAAACAGAATACAAAAAATCTAATACGAAATCTCTATCAGAAACTGTATCAATTGAATTATTAGTCGGATTTTTAAATTTTAATTTCTTAGAGGTATAATTTCTATCAATATTAAAACTTGTTCCTGCAAGAGCAGCAACTCCCAAAGGATTTTCTGATAAACTCTCTAAGTTATTTGCAAACCTTTTTTTATCTCTTTTGAACATTTCAACATATGCTAGCAAATAATGAGCATAAGATATTGGCTGAGCATTTTTTAAATGTGTAAAACCTGGCATTATTGTTTCAACATTCTTTTCTGCATCTTTTATAATGATTTTAATCAAATCATTTAGCTGTTTAATAATTTCTGTTGTTGAGTTTCTTAGCCAAATTTTAAAATCTGTTACTACCTGATCATTTCTTGATCTTCCTGTATGTACATACCCAGCCTCTTCTCCAATTATTTCAAACAACCTATTTTCAATATTCATATGAATATCTTCAAGATTAGAGTTAAAAATAAATTTCTTTTTTAAAATTTCATTTCTTATTTTATTTAAACCCCAAACAATTTTATTTTTAATTTTGAAGGATATAATTTTTTGTTTAAATAACATCTCAACATGAACAATTGAACCCTCTATGTCTTCTCTAAATAGTCTTTTATCGACGTCAATTGAGCTACCAACTTTTTTAAAAATTGACGATGTATCTTTCTTTATTCTGGTACCCCAAATAGCCTTATTGTTTTTATTTTTTACCATGTTATGTAACTATACCTTTTAGAATGAAATTATTAACATTTAAATTTATTTTAATATTTATATATCTATTATCATCAAGTAATTCTTATGCAATACAACAACCAAATTTAAAGAATTTAATTATATATAAAGAACCAAAAAAACTTGAAAAGATAAATTTTTACAATGTAAAAAATGAAATGATTTATCTAAATAAATTTAAAGATTCTCTTGTTATTATAAACTTTTGGGCAACCTGGTGCGCCCCATGCAAAGAAGAAATGCCATCTTTAGATAGACTACAGATAAATCCAATTTTTGATAATTTAAAGATTATAGCTATTAATGTTGGTAAAGAAGATATAGAAAAATCAAAAATTTTTTTTAATGAATTAGAAATAAACAATTTAGAAATATATTTTGATAAAAATGTTAATTTAGCTAAGAAATTTTTATTAAGAGGATTGCCAACTACAGTATTAGTAAATAAAAATGGAGAAGAATTTGGTAGAATAGTAGGTTCAGTTAATTTTGATGATAAAAATATTTTAAAATGGTTAAAACAATATGACTAAAGAGTTTTTTAATTATGAAATTTAGTTTAGATACAAAAATTATTGAGCCAGAAAATAATAATATTAAGAATGCAGTAATTTTACTTCATGGTTATGGGGGAGATGGCAACGATATAAGTACTCTAACATTAAACTGGAAAAGATTTTTACCACAAACAGTATTTTTGTGTCCTAATGGTCATGAAAAGTGTGTAATTAATCCAACTGGTTACCAATGGTTTGATTTAAGTAAGGATGATCCGTCGTATATTATTGAAGAATCTATTAAGGCAGAAAAAAAGTTAAATCTTTATATAAAAGAAGTTAAATCTGAATATAATTTAAAAAATTCAAACATTTGTGTTTCAGGTTTTAGCCAAGGTTGTATGATGTCTATAAATTTAGGTCTTTCTAATGAAGAGAGTTTTAATTGTATTGTTGGATTTTCAGGAAAAATAATTAATCCAGATGATATTTCTAAAAGAATTAAATCTAAACCTAAAATGCTTTTAATTCATGGTGACAGTGATGAAATTGTACCTCCAAAAAGATTACTCGAGGCAAAAGATTTTTTAATGCGACATAAAGTCGATATTGAAACAAAAATGATAAAAAACTGCCATCATCATATTCCAATTGAAGCATCAAGTATTGCTTTAAACTATTTAAAAAAAAACTTACATATATAATAAAAATTAATAAATTTTTAGTAATATTGATTAATAAATTTATTTAAGTTAATCTAATTTAATGAATAACTCTTTTGGAAAAAATTTATCTTTAGAAAAATGTCCAGCACTTGTTCTAAATGCAGATTATAGACCGTTAAGCTATTACCCTCTTTCTTTGTGGAGTTGGCAAGATTCAATAAAATCAGTTTTTTTAGATAGAGTATCAATTGTAAGTTATTATGACAGAATAATTAGAAGTCCTTCATTAAGTATGAAGTTGCCAAGTGTAATTGCATTAAAAAGTTATATTAGGCCTCAGACACATCCAAATTTTACACGTTTTAACGTTTTTTTAAGAGATAAATTTTCATGTCAATATTGTGGAAGTAAAAAAGATTTAACGTTCGATCATTTACTACCAAGATCTAAAGGTGGAAAGACTGATTGGGATAATGTAGTAACAGCCTGCTCATCATGCAATGTTCAAAAAGGAGGAAGATTGCTAAAATTTTCTGGAATGAATTTAAATCAAAAGCCTTATCAGCCAACGACAGAAGATTTACATAAAAATGGTAAAAATTTTCCTCCTAATTTCTTACATAAAAGTTGGATAGATTATTTATATTGGGATGTAGAGCTTGAACCTTAATTAAATTTTTTCTGATATATTAATTGCAATTTTAGATCCAGTTTTAATGATTTTATCCATTATTGAATAAAAACCTTTTTTAGTTGCTCCTTCTTCATAGGCAATATTTTTATGGTGAAGTTCATCATTTCTAAACTTGATTATCTTATTTTTAAGTTCTTTCTCATCTTTTTCTAGTTGATTAATTTGACTTTGGTAATGTTCATCAATTACTTCTTCTACTGATGCTGTACATAACATAGCAGCTTTTTTACCTAATAATGTAGATCCAAAACCAAGACCTAGACCCAATAAATCCCACAATGGTAAAAATTTTGTAGGTTCAATATTTCTTTTTTTAATTTCTTTTTCAAAATAATTAGAATGTTCTCTCTCATGTTCTTGCATTTCTTCAATTTTTTTTTTTAATTCATCATTTTTTACAACAGTTTTAAGAGCCAAAAGTTGTCCTTCGTAAATTTTAATTGCCCCTCTTTCTCCTGCATGATCAACTCTTATGAATTCTTCTAATTTTTTTTTATTTGTTTTTTTCATTTTTAATAATAATTAATATAAATATAAAAATTAAAAAAGATAACAAAAGGTTAATTGCCGCAAGTGATAATCCAAAAATTTTAAATTCAACATTTTTGCAACTATTCACCTCTGAGCTTAATAATTTTAATAATTCATTTTTATCTATAATATTTAATGAATTTCCTGTGCATCCAGAAAACTCACTAAAAATTTCTTGCTCTATTCCAAAATGATAACCAGAAATTAAAAAACTTGAAAAAAAAACTATTAATAATGCATATAACCAAATTAAATTTTTAAAATAACTCATACCCATGAAAGTTAAAAAAATTGCAATCAAATATGGTATTCTTTGATAAATACACAATTTACAAGGTGCATAGCCTAAAAAAAATTCTATATATAAAGCGCTTAATAAAGAAATTAGAGAAATAATAAAAATAGTTAAATAAAATTTTCTTATGTCAAAAATTTTAATCATTTTATTAAATTAAAAAATTATTTAAAAATTTATAAACTAGAAAAGCAAAAATAACTAAAATTACACTAGCAATAATTGATATTTTTAATAATTTTTTTTCAATTAATAATTTCATTGCTGGACCAAAATTTCCAATTAAAAAAGCGACTAAAAAAAATCTCGATCCTCTTGTTATTAAAGCTACAATAATAAAATAAAGAAAATTAAAATGAACAAATCCACTGCTAATTGTTAGAAGTTTAAAAGGAACTGGTGAAAAGCCAGCAATTGCTAAAAGTGTCATCCATGCAATTACTCCACCTTCAGATGAAACTTTGCTTTTCCAAAAAGTTGGATCTACCCCATAAAATTCAAAAATCTTTACACCTATTTCGTTAAAAAAAACATATCCAATAAAATATCCAAAACATGCACCAAGAACAGAACCAAACGTAGCAATTAGAGCAATTTTAATCCACTCCTGCCTTTTTGCTATTGTCATAGGAATTATAAATACATCAGGTGGTATTGGAAAAATGAAACTCTCTATAAATGAAATAAAACCTAGAAAAAATTTTGAACTTTTATGTCCTGCAAGTTTAATTGATTTTAAATAAAGATCTTTAAACATATTTTCTTTTAATACAATAATTCTTCTTATACTATTATTTTATAAAGAAAATAATGACAATGAAATGAGGGCGAATGGCGGAACTGGTAGACGCGTTGGACTCAAAATCCAATAGTAGCAATACTGTGAGAGTTCGATTCTCTCTTTGCCCACCAAAAAATTATGGATTTATCTAAAATAAATAGTTTAACTGAATTATTTTTTTACCAGTTTGAAAAACAAAAAGATAAAAATAAAGTTTTTTTATCATCTTTAAAAGAACCAAGAAAAAATTATAGTTGGAAAGAAACATTTGAATCAATAAATAAAATTTCTCAAGAACTTAAAAAATATGTAAATAAAGGTGATAGATGCTTATTAATTTCTGAAAATAGACCTGAATGGTTAATCTCAGACCTTGCGATTATGTTATCAGAGTCAATCACTGTACCAGCATATACTACATATTCTGAAAGAGATTATGAATATATTATAAACGACTGTGCACCAACTGTGATTTTTGTTTCAAATGCAGAGCAATTTAATAAAGTGAAAAATATAATTAAAAACAAAAAATTTATTAAAAAAGTATTTTCTTTTGATAATTTAGAAAATGTTGATAGTAATGAATATCAAAATATAAATAATTTATTTTTTGAATTAAAAATTGCAAAAAATATCCCTGAAACTTTCTTAAAAAGAAAAGATCCTGCTTGTATTATTTACACTTCTGGAACACAAGGAAATCCAAAAGGAGTTATTTTAAGTCATGGAGGAATTTTAAATAATTGTGAAGGCGCAATTGAAATTTTAGAACCATTGATGAAAAAAGATCAAACAAGATTTTTAACTTGGTTACCATTATCCCACTCTTATGAACACACAGTTCAATTCGTTCAAATTACTATCGCTGCAAAAGTATTTTATGCAGAGAGTATTGAGAAGTTAATAAAAAATATGAATGATTGTAGTCCAGAAATAATGACTGCTGTTCCAAGATTTTATCAAAATCTTTATCAAAAAATAAATGCAAGTTTTAATAAGGCAAAAGGGGTTAAAAAAATATTGGTTCAAAAAATGCTAAATCTTGGAATTAAAAAAATTAAAAAACAGCCGTTAAATTTCATTGAAAAAATTCAAGATAGAATTTTAGAAACAATCGTAAGGAAAAAAATTAAGGCTCAATTTGGAGGATCTTTAAAAACTTTTGTTTCAGGGGGAGGAGCCCTCGACAAAGAAGTAGGTTTTTTTTTAAATGCTATAGGATTACCTACACTACAGGGTTACGGGCTGACAGAAGCATCCCCAGTAGTAAGCTGTAATCCAATAAATGACATTAGAGTAGAAACAGTTGGACCTCCATTTAAAGGTAATGAGGTGAAAATTGCTGAGGATGGAGAAATCCTAGTGAAAGGTGAAAATGTAATGCTTGGTTATTGGAACAATAAAGAAGAAACAGATAAAGTATTAAAAGATGGTTGGCTATATACAGGAGATATAGGGGTTTTTGAAAATAACTATTTAAAAATAACTGATAGAAAGAAAGATATTTTAATTACACCGGGAGGAGATAATATTTCACCACTAAAAATTGAAAATGAAATAGTTAATTCCGAAATAATTGATCAAGCAATTGTTTATGGAGATAATAAACCATATCTTGTTGCATTGTTAGTGCTTAATGATGAAAAAAAATTTTCAACAGAAGAAGAAATTAAACAACAAATTGAAAAAGTTAACAAAAAATTATCCAAAATAGAAAATATTAAAAAATTTTTTATAATTAATGAAAAATTTTCAATTGAAAATGGAATGTTAACACCAACTTTAAAGTTAAAAAGATTTAAAATTATACAAAAATACAAAAATTCTTTTGAAAAACTTTATTAAATTATTTTAATTAAAAGTTGTTTATTAATCGCAATTTACTTAACTTTTTTCGTTATATAAAAATTTAAATAAAAAAAATTATTTTTTATTATTTTTTGTTTAAAATTAAAGATTTGACATAACTTAGTAAAAAAAATAAAAAAAGAGTAATAAACGAATCATAAAGATTCGTTAAAAAAAAGGGAGCTAAAGATGGCTAAAAGAAGAAAAAAAGCTGCTAAAAAGAAAACTAAGAAAAAAGCTAAAAAAGCTAAAAGAAGAAGAAGAAGATAGATTAGTATTCTTTTTAATAAATTACGCTTCTCATAACAAAAGTTGTGGGAAGCGTTTTTTTTTATTCAACAGCTTCTTCAATTTCCTCATTAGGAGGATTATCAATTTTTGGAGTAGTTTTTATTGTTGTGGTTTGATTTTCAAGATTTCTTTTTAAAGCTTTATCAAGTTTTTTTTGAGTGTCTTCTAAGCTTAAACCTAGAATAATTTGGAATTCATTTAATATTCTCTCATAAGCTTTTTCAAACAATTGTCTTTCACTATATGACTGATCAACCATTAAATCATCCCCTTTATTTAAATCTCTAACTACTTCAGCGAGGTCATAAATTTTACCAGATGAAATTTTCGCCTCATATTCTTGTGCTCTTCTGCTCCACATTGATCTTTTAATTTTAGGTTTGCTTTTTAAAATACTTATACATTTATTAACTTGATTGACTGTAGCAAGAGGTCTTAGATGAAGCTGTTTATTTACTGGGACCATTCCGCTAGCCTTGTCTTTTTCAAATTTAAGAATATAGGTTTCAACATCTATTCCACCAATATTAATCTTTTTTATTTCATTTATTTGTCCAACGCCGTGTTTTGGATATACAACATAATCTTTTATTTTGTATTCCTTTTTTTCTGAAGGTTGAACTTTTATTTTTTTTATTTCAGGTTTTTGGTCCTGTCCTTTAACAATTTTTAAATTAGATGGCTTATTAACTAATGCTTCTTTAGCTTTCTTTTGTTTTGTTTTTTTTAAAGGTTTAATTTTGGAAACTTTTGGCTTTATTATTTTTTTGATAATTTTTTTAGGGGCAGCTTTTTTTTTAACTTTTGCTTTCTTTTTTTTGTTTTTAAATGTTTTCTTTAAAATATTTTTCAAACTTATTTTCTTCATCTTTATATTTTTCATGATCCGCAGGCGGATCTTTTTTCTCATTTATGTTGGGCCAAATTTCTGAATATTTAGTATTCATCTCAAGCCATTTTTCACTGCCAGGTACGGTATCTGCTACTATAGCATCAACAGGGCATTCTGGCTCGCAAACGCCACAATCTATACACTCATCAGGTTTAATTACAAGCATATTATTTCCCTCATAAAAACAATCTACTGGACAAACTTCAACACAGTCCATCAATTTGCATTTAATACATTTTTCATTAACTAAATAAGTCATTTTACTAAATTATTTTTTATCTTCTCTTTTATATCTCCAACTATTTTTGGATCTAAATAAAGTAATCCAGTTAACCTTCTCATTAAATTATTTTCATAAATATCTGGATTATTATCTGAATAGATAATTTTCCACAATTCTTCAACAATTTTTATTTTTGAATCTTTATTTAAATTTTTAATTTCCTTTGTAAATTCTAAAATTTGATTGGATTCTTTCTCGATTTCTTCAGCTTTTTTAATAATTTCATTTACATTATCTTCTTTTAAACCAAGATTAATAAGAGCTTTAATTACTATGATTTTTTCTTTTTCTGTATAATTTTCGTCTATTTTTGCCGCATGTATTAGTAATGCTGCAATTTTAATATATGGATCGATGCTTTTACTACTACTATTTTTTTCTTTATTTAGAAAACTAAACATTATTTAAAATTTATATTCTTAAGAATACTAAAAGGATTTTCCTTTTTATATATTTTTTGCAAAGTATCTTTGTTTTTATTTTTAAAAGGCACATATTTAAAATAGATATCATTATTTTTTGTGAAAGAATTATAGCTCATTTTTTTTATTAATTTTAAGAAATCTTCTTTTTTACATCCTAATAAATTTAGCATTTCAGGAACTAACTTAATTTCATTTTTATTTTTATCGCTCTCATTAATAATTTTTATGAATAGTCTTTCCAAAATATCTATTCTTACAAAAAAATTATCAAATTTTTCAAATCCACAAAGCAACATAAAATCTCTAGAATAAGAAGTTTTTTCATTTAAAAAATTTAAACCGAAAGTAGGTGGTTTGAAATTAAAATATTTCTGATGAAAATTTTTCCAAAGAATTATTCTTAGAGATACTGCGCTTGGTTTAAATAATTTATATAAAAAAATATGATATCTGCCAAATTTAACTCCCAAACTTCTTAAAATTTTTCTTTCTTCTTGACTTAATTTTTTTAAAAAGTCTTTTACATTTTCTCTTTTTATAACACCATTATTTTCATAAAGTTGATAGGCCAAAGCCCTTATAGATGTATTTTTTGTGTTAATATTTTTCAAATCTATTAAGTTTTTAAGATCAAAACTTATTTTTTTATTTATCCAATCTTGCACAAATTTTGTAAAATTAGACTTGTCTACATTGTCTATCATGTCATCAATTATCACACTAATCTCTGGATTCAGATAGTCTTTGCCAGTAGATAATTTTGCTACTGGAAATTCTTTCCAATAAATTTTAAAATCATCCTTCAAGTCAATTAATCCTGTATCTTTAATTTCTTTTATTCTTTTCAAAATTTCTGGTTCAACATTTTGTTTTGCAGCTTTTTTTAAGGATTTTATATCAGTATCTAGTGCTCCTACCTTTAGATCTAATTCAAGTTTTAATCCATTTAACTTACCAATTAAATGGTTATTTATTAAAACTTTTTTATTTTCTAAAATTTCAGTTTTAAAAGTTATATCTTGTTTAAGTCCTTTAGCCAAAACACTTGCTCTCTTATCAATAAAGCTTTTTGTTAATTCTTCATGTAGCCTATCTGATAATTTATCTTCTAATTTTTTTGTTCTTTCAACCCAATAATCTTGATTCTCAACCCAATTAACTTTATTTGATACATAAGACCATGTTCTAACGTTAGCTATTCTGTTTGAAATAGAGTCGATATTACCATCAACTTTATCAAGATTTGATAGTTGTTGCTTCATGTAGTTATTTGATATTTTTCCAGGTTTTTCTCTTAAAAAATTGAAAACTTTTCCAACGACTTCTAGATGATTACCGTAAGTTTTTTTTACAAAATCTGGTATTTGGCAGCATTCCCACAATAATTTTAATTCATTCTCATTACTAAATATTTCAAGTTTTTCTACATCTTTAAGTATATGTTTAAGAACTTTTTCATCCTCACATTCTGGAATTCTTTTTAGCCAAGTATTTTTAGGTCTTTCATCCAAAGATTTAATAAGAGAGTTTCCATTTTTAAAATTTAAATTTGAATTTCTCCAATATATTGTATGTATTTCATCAAACTTATGATTTTCTAATAATTCAACTTCATCTGAACCTATTTCACCACTATCACCAGTAACACCAAAAAAACCATCATTTAAATATCTGCCAGCCCTTCCTGCAATTTGTCCTATTTCAGAAAGCTTTAATCTTCTAAGTTTTTTTCCGTCAAATTTTTTTAAGTTTGAAAAATATACATTATCTAAATCCATGTTTATACCCATACCAATTGCGTCTGTAGCAACTAAATAATCTACATCCCCAGATTGATATAATTCAACTTGTGCATTTCTAGTTTTTGGACTTAAAGATCCCATTACTATTGCTGCGCCTCCCTTTTGTCTACGTATAAGTTCTGCTATTGCGTAAACCTCTTCAGTTGAAAATGCAATAATTGCACTTTTTCTATCAATTCTTGAAATTTTTTTGTGTCCTGTAAAAAGAAGTTTTGAAAATCTATCTTTTTTTATAAATTCTATATCACCATCAAGCTTTGAGATTATATTTTTAACTGTATTTGATCCCATGAACATTGTAAGTTTTTCACCTCTTAAATGTAATAATCTTTCAGTAAAAATATGTCCTCTTTCATGATCTGAGCACATTTGAATTTCATCAATACCTACAAAATCTAGATTTTTATCAATCGGCATAGACTCTACTGTACATAAATAATATTTTGCTCCAGAAGGAATTATCTTTTCTTCTCCAGTAATCAGGGCAACTTTTTCTGAACTTATTTTTTTTATAATTTTATCATAAACTTCTCTTGCTAGTAACCTCAGAGGGAAACCCATCATGCCAGAATCAAATGAAAGCATAGTTTCTATTGCTAGGAATGTTTTTCCCGTATTAGTAGGACCCAAAACTGCTGTAATTTTATTTTTTTTCATTTTCAATGTTTAGTATGTTTTTTTTTTAAGCTACCATATGCAGTGCTCATTCAAGAACAAAAGTAGTATAAAACATGACCGAATCACTTAAGAAAAAGTTCTCATTTTAGTTTTTTTATAAAAAAGACAGTAACATAAATATGTATAATTAAATATATATTTTAATGATGAAATCAAAAATACTTTGGAAGGCAAATCAGAAACAAAAAGATAATTCAAATTTATTTAAATACGAAAAATTTATTTCATCTAAATATAAATTCAAACCAAATAAAAATTTTAAAAAATTACTTGAATGGAGTATTAATAACCCAAAAGATTTTTGGAACTCTATTTGGGAATTTTCTAAAGTAAAAGGTTTAAAGAAGAATAATATTGAAAAGTCTAGTATTTTTTTTAAAAATAAATTTTTAACAAATTCTAAGTTAAATTTTGCAGAGAACCTTCTTTCAAAAAAATGATAATAGCAAAGCAATTACATTTATAAGTGAAAATGGTACTAAAAAAATTAGAACATGGAGAGAACTAAATAAAAACGTACATAAATTAATTACTTTTTTTAAATCAATTAAAGTTAAAGAAAAAGATAGAGTTGTTGCGTATTTACCAAATTTAATTGAAACAGTTGAGGCATTTATAGCTACATCAGCCATAGGTTCAATATGGTCTTCTTGTTCTCCAGATTTTGGTGTCAGCGGTGTTATTGAAAGATTTTCTCAAATTAAGCCAAAGGTATTAATTATTTGTGATAAGTATTATTATAATGGAAAGGAGATTAATGTTTTAGAAAGATTGCCTTTTATATTGAATAAAATTAAATCTATTAAACACATCATTATAATAAATTATCCAGGAAAAAAATTATCAAAATCAAATATTTTAAATAAAAAATATACAAACTGGAATTCTATTATGAAAATTAATCCATCAATTGAAAAGTTTAAGAAATTTAATTTTGATCATGAATTAACAATTTTGTATTCTAGTGGCACTACAGGAAAACCTAAGTGTATTTGTCATAGATCAGGAGGAGTATTATTACAACATATTAAAGAACATCAATTACATAATGAAATTAAACCAAGTGATAATATTTTCTATTTTACTACTTGTGGATGGATGATGTGGAATTGGTTAGTAAGTGTTTTAGCCTCAAAAGCATCAATAGTTTTATTCGATGGATCCCCAATGTATAAAAGAAATGATTTACTAATTAAATTAGCTGAAGAAGAAAAAATAACCTTATTTGGAGTTAGCGCAAAATATATTGATGCATTAAATAAATCTAATGTTCTAAATAAAAAAAAATATAATCTTAAATATTTAAGAACAATCTGTTCTACTGGTTCTCCATTATCTGAAGATAGTTTTAAGTTTATTTACAAAAAAGTTAAGACAAATGTTCATCTTGCATCTATATCTGGAGGAACAGATATTATTTCATGTTTTGTTTTAGGAAATATTTATGAACCGGTCATTGCTGGACAAATTCAGAATAAAGGTTTGGGGATGGATGTAGATATATTTAATGATAATGGAAAACCAATAAAAAATAAAAAGGGAGAATTAGTTTGTAAGAATGCATTTCCTACTGTACCCCTAAAATTTTGGAATGATAAAAATGATGTGAAGTTTAAAGAAGCATATTTTAAAAAATTCAAAAAAGTATGGCATCATGGTGATTTTGCTGAAATAAAAAGTTCTGGCGGCTTCATAATACATGGTAGATCAGATGCAACATTAAATCCTGGAGGAGTAAGACTAGGAACTTCAGAAATTTATTCTGAAGTAGAAAAATTTAAAGAAATAAAAGAATCTTTAGTAATTGGTCAGTCATGGAATAACGATATTAGAATAATTCTTTTTGTTATAATTAAAGAAAAATATCAACTTAATGAAAATCTTATAAAAAAAATAAAGTTTCAAATTAGAAAAAATGTTTCGCCTAGACATGTTCCAAGTAAAATTATAAAAATAAAGGATATTCCCAAAACAAAGAATGGAAAGATTGTTGAGTTAACAGTCAAAAATATAATTGAAGGAAACAAAATCAAAAATAAAGAAGCACTTGCTAACCCAGAAGTTCTCGATCAGTTTAAAAATTTAAAAGAATTACAATATTAAATTAAATAAACAAAGATACAAAAATTATAAATATAAATATAATTATAAAAAAAAGTATTACAGACTTTTCTAAACTTATTTTCATAATTTTGGTGGGCCGCGAAGGACTTGAACCCTCAACCTCAGAGTCCGTAGTGAAGCGCTCCGCAATCGCACTTCATTCACAATAGCAAGAAAGTAAATCTTTTCAACAGAAAGAAGAGGTTTATAGGTATGCAAGATTCTACATTTGTTCACCAGTCATCGAGTATCAATAGAGTACCAGAGTTGACTTATGTCGTTGATAGAGTTCCAATAGAGTTTCCAAATTTTTTCAAATAAATTATTTGCAGCCTGATAATTTCTAACACCATCCCACATAGAACCTCTTGAACCAGATTTTATCTGTTGATCCAAAGACCATAAATTTGGCTCTGACTTAAGTAAAAAGTAGGATTTTGCCATATTTCTAATATTATTGAAGCATATGCTATTCAATATAATATTGTAAAATGTTTTATGAAAAAAACTAAAATTCTTTTAACCCTGTCTCTTCTTTGGATTGTTATTGTTGGTTATTTAACTTGGTGGAATGGAATAAAAAGTTCTGAAATGGACAAAAGTTTTAAATGGGATGAATGGCTTTGGTTTGGGTTGATACCAGCTTTAGTTCCATATTTATTTTATCTAATTTGGAAACCTGAATGTGTTAAAAATTTTTTTAATTTTAAAAAAAATGGAGAGTAATTATGAAAATAGAAATATTTACTAATAATTTTGAAGCTGTTTATGCAAATAGTATATTATTAATTAATTACTGCTATCAAGGATTTATTAGCTTAGCTACAATTATAAATTTATAATTTTCTGACTATTTATTATTCAATATTAATTTTTATTTTAGGTCTAATTCTAGGTAGTTTTGCCAATGTATGCATCTACCGTTTACCATTAGATAAACAAATTATTTCTGGAAGATCGTTTTGTCCAAAGTGCAAAAAAAAAATAATTTGGTATGATAACATTCCTTTAATTTCATTTATTTTATTAGCTGGAAAATGTAGAAAATGTAAAAAAGAAATATCAATAAAATATTTGTTAGTAGAATTAATTTCAGGAATTAGTTTTGTATATTTATTTTTAAATTATAATAATTATTTTGAAATAATTTTTCTTCAAACTTTAGTAATAATATTTTTAATAATATTTTTTATTGATTTAAAACATTTCATCATTCCAGATGTTTTAAATTTTACTTTAATGGGTTTAGCAATTTTAAAAAACTTTATTCCCAATTTTCAATCTAATTTTACATATGATTTTGGTCAATCAATTATAGGAGGAATTGCAGGTTATCTAATAATTTGGTTTATAATTTTTCTTTATAAAAAAATTAAAAATATAGAAGCAATGGGTTTTGGTGATGCAAAATTAATGACGGGGATTGGTCTATTTTTTGGATGGCAAGCTGTTTTTTTAATATTATTTTTATCCGCTATACTGGGTTTAATTTCAGTGATTCCTTCTCTTTTAAATAATTCAAAAAATTTAAAAACACAGATACCTTTTGGACCCTATATTGTGATTTCTTCAATAATTTATTACTTTACTGGTAATTTTTTATTAAATTTAGTTATTATTTAAATTTAAATTTCAATTATAATTAATTTATAAATGTTAGAAAAAATTACAGAACTAGCAAATAAAGATAAAAACATTTCTGATTTTCATTTAAGAGGTGGTTCAGATATTGCCTATAGAATACTTGGAGATATAAATATTGAACCAAATAGCAAAATTGAAGAAAAAGATATAGAAGAACTTTTAAAGAAAAATTGTTCTGAAGAAGATATAAAAAGATTTAATTCTAAAAATGAACTTGATACTGCGGTCATGCTTGGTGAATTAAGATTTAGAGCAAATTTTTATAAGACTTTGAATGGAACAGCTGCCGTCCTAAGAAGAATAGAGTCAAAAGTTCCTTTAATGGACGATTTAAGTCTTCCTCCAATTTTATTTGAATTATTGGATACTCACAAAGGATTAGTTTTAGTTACAGGTCCAACAGGTTCTGGAAAATCAACAACTCTTGCTGCAATCATTAACCAAATAAACGAGTCACGTCAGTCCAATATCATAACCATAGAAGATCCAGTTGAATTTATTCATAAAGATAAAAAAAGTATAGTTTCTCAAAGAGAAGTTGGAAAGCAAACCGAAAGTTTTGCTCATGCTCTTAAAGCTGCATTAAGAGAAGACCCAGATGTAATTTTAGTTGGTGAGCTAAGAGACCTTGAAACAATTGGTATGGCATTAACTGCCGCAGAAACGGGACACTTAGTATTTGGAACGTTACACACAAGTGGAGCACCAAACACTATAAATAGAATAATTGATGTCTTTCCTCCTGAACAACAAGGACAAATAAGAGCTCAAATTGCTGAGTCATTAAAAATGGTAGTTACACAAAAATTATTTAAGAAAAAAGATGGCTCAGGTCGTATAGGTGCTTTTGAAGTGATGGTTTGTAATGCACCGATTAAAAATTTAATTCGTGAAGCAAAAATTCATCAAATCCCAAGTGTCATGCAAACAGCACAAAGAGAAGGGATGATGACAATGGAGAAATCAATAGAAGATTTAATTGGCACAGGAGTTATTTCAAATGCCGAAAAAAACAGTTAAAGCGTTTACACTTTTAGAACTTTTAGTTGTTATTGGAATTCTAGGAATCTTTACGGTAATCGCTTATCCAAACATTTCAAAATGGATTACTGACAGGGAAGTTAAAAAAGAAGTTTATGACTTTGTAAATGAAATAAATGAAATGAAAGCAAAAGTTACTAGCGGAGAATACGCATTAGCGATGGTTCGATTTACTGATTATAATAATGGTCGTGTGGATTTTGCTTTGATGAAAAAATATTATATGACAAAAGATGATTTTGCTCATAATTACCCGATAAAAAATATGGCCACAGGTGCAAACGGATATTGGTATTGTGATTATGATATAAGAAATCAAAGATACCAATCAGTTGGAAACTATACAAGCGATTCAATAAGACATTGGCCAAATATTCATATGTGCATTTCAAAAGACGGAACAAAAAAAGGTGTTTTAAATCAAAAAAATCCAGATACAGGCCAAAGAAGAACTTTAAGTAGGGTTATATTTTGCTCTGCAAACAACACAACTAATTCTAGTGGATCAAACAGATGCAATGATAGTAATAAAAATGATTTTCGTTATATGGTGACCTGGGATGTGTTTGCTAATCTAAAAGTTTATAAGTTTAATATGAAAAAAAATAAATGGTGCGTAAATAAGGTTTGTAGATCAATGAGTGAATTTAATTAAATGAAAAATAATAATAAAATTAAAGGTGTTTCAATTTTAGAATCATTAGTTTGTTTAGTAATAATTGGAATCGGTTTTGTTGCAGTTATGCAGCTGTCTGCATTTTCTATTGGAGCCATGGATAGGTCAATTGAAAAAAATAAGATTAATTTTTTATCTGAAATGGTTTTAGAGGATATGATTGGAGATCCTGACAATTCGTCAAGTTACGGAAATTTTAATGAAACATGTTCTTATTCAAATAAAGGCGGATCCAATCTTCATAGTAAGCAGAAAGACAAGTGGAGAAACAAACTTAATCAAAAAGATTTTATTAAATCTGGCAATAAAGAGAGAAAAATTCCATGCTCTTATAGTGATACAAAAAAAACTTTTGTGAATGGTGGTGTTGGAAGACTGAATTTTCTTACCGGAAAAGGAAAAAGAAAAAAATATTTAGGAGTTATAGTTAAATGAAGAAAAAATTTAAAAATGGTTTTACTTTGACTGAAACTCTAGTTGCAATTGTAATTGGCATGATATCGGTTGCAGCTATTTTTTCTTCATATAACTATTTTAACAAAACTCACAATGTAGTTTCTGAAAAATTAGCTATCAGTAAGTCCGCAAGAGAAGCACTAACTACCATTGCAAGAGATTTAAGAAATGCTGGATATATAAATATAAATTATACCAAAGATAGCAATCCTCATAAAAGAGTAATTAACGTTCGTCAAAAATACCTAGGCAATCTTGATAGCTTAGCAGTTTGGTACACACCCACATCCGATATTAGGCAGAGAATATATTACAGGCCAATGAAATATAGAAATAGCAACGATATTTTTCTAGCAAGAGAAGTTGTAAACAATCCTGTTGTTGGAGGACAAGCTTGGAAAATAATATATGATAACATTGAATTTATTCCATTTATTTCTGATTTTCAGGTTGTCTTAAGAGATAAAGATGGAAAAGAACTAGTTCCCGTATGCACTTATTGTGGTTCAGTTGAAAATTCACAAGGATCTCGACAAGAGGCACAAGATAATATGCAGAAAGTTCACACTGCTGAGGTATATATAACTGTCAGATCAGCCAAAGAAGTTTATAAAAAAAATAAACAAATTAGAATTAAAAACCATGAAGGATCAAATGGTAATACACAGACATTTAATGATAAATATTATCGTGAAACATTTTATGTAAGTGTACACACAAGAAACCTAGCAATTCCACAAGTGCAAATTGCCTCCTCTGGTCAAAGTATAGGTATTGGAACAGGATACAATAAATGAAAAATAATCAAAAAGGATTTGCATTACCTTTATCATTATTACTATTGGTTGTTATGACTTTAATGGGAGTAACACTTGTCTCTATGACTGCAAGCGACATAAGAGCTAATGATGATAAAGATAAAGGTCAACAATCATTTTATGCTGCTGAAAGCGGAATAGCTCACGCCAAAAGATGGATGAAAACTAATACAAATAATTTAACAGGCTCTTCCCAAAGAAATTTAAATAATGATTTAAAATTTTGTAAAACAACGCTTTTTCCAAATTTAGTAGGAACAAATGGATTTACTCTACAAAGAAAATCTTTAAATGAAGTTATTTCAGCATCTGGAGATGAACAAAAAAGACTATCCAATTTTAGTTTTGAATGGTTTGTAGCCTATAGTCCAAATCAAAATGGAAATAACTCCTCTCCTAAAAAAAAACCTGGAACTAATAAAACTTTTTATACAATATATTCCTGCGGATGTGATGGACCAAAGAATAGTTGCAGAAGTCAAAATAATAAAATTGTAGCATTAGAGGCAGTGGTTACACTGGCAAATCAATGAGAAAAATTATATTTTTTATAATCAGTTTTTTATTTATTTTTATCTCAATTGCTTCAGCTTGTAATTTTAGAATTTCAAACTTTGGAGACCCTAAAGAAAAAGTTAAAATTGAACCCTTACCACCAGTTTTAATGCCAGATAGATTTGGTGGAGAAAGTCTAATAATTCCAATCGAAGATTTGTGTAAAAATGACCAAAGTCTTTACGGAACAACAGTTATTTATTTGTATATAGAAAATAAGTTATCAAGGATACAACTTTACAGACCCAATATGGAAGATAGCAAACTCATGGATTATGCAATGGGCAAATATGGAAAATTTAATCTTCCAGAAGGTGTACCAAAAACAAGATGGCGTGGGAGCTATGTATGGGAATTTGGAAATGATATTATTGAATATATTAAAACAGATATTCATGATGGTCACGCAGAAATTATAGATATTACAAGCAAACTCTATTCATATGGTATGCAAGAATATAATGCGAAAGTAGGAGAATGGCTAGACTCTCAACAATAATACTATCTTTATTTATTTTTTTAGCCAGTTTTCAAGCTCAAGCTAAAAATCCACCTCCTGGAACAGGAACTTCAGATATTCCAGCTAATATATTAATTATGTTGGATAACTCAGGAAGTATGAGTGCTAAATTATATAACTCTGTTCAGGTTTATTATCCTTTAGATGTTGCAACAGATAGTTCAGGCAATGTTTATGTAATGGAGTATTACAATAATAGAATAAAAGTTTTTGATAGCTCAGGAAATTATAAGAGAAGTTTTGGGGGATATGGAAATAGTTGTAATCGATGGGCTTATGCAAGACAATTTGATATCTATAATGACAAAGTTTATATAGCTGATACTTACAACCATAGAATCAAAGTTCTTAATCTTGATGGGAGTTGCGTTTGGAATAATGGAGCAAGATTTCATTATCCACATTCAATTGCGGTTGGAAGTTCTTATGTATATGTAGGTCATAACAATTCCTACATTTCGCATTATACAACAAATGGAGTTCATCAAACTGGATATTATAACGCTGGAAGTAATTTAAGTTATTCTTGGGGCATGTCATTAAATAGTTCTGGAAATAAATTGGCTATTGGAGATTATAGTAAAAATAGAGTAGTAGAATTTACTGTAAATGGTCAATCCCTATCTTACAACCAAGCAACAAGCACAAGTTATTCTACATCAAATGGATATTTTCGAAGACCAGTAGATGCTGGTTATGATAGCAGTGGCAATATCTATGCTTTAGATTTATATGGCCATAGAATCCAAAAATTTAATTCAAGTTTAGTATACCAGACTAAAACTGGAGGTTATTCAACTTCATCAGGTTTTAGATATCCTTACGGAACTCATGTAGATAGTAGTGATAATATTTACGTTACAGATTTTTATAATTATGCAGTTAGAAAATATGACACAAATCTAAATGAAACAGCGACGTATGGGGGTGGGTCTGGTAGTCGTTTGGATGCTGCAAAAAAAGTAATTAAAAAAATAGTTTCTAATACTGATTTAACATCAGGTGCTAATTTTGGTTTAATGGAATGGGGAACCAGACACAATATAAGAGTTAAAATAAGTGATACTGGTGCTAAACAAATTTATTCAAATGTAGATGGAGTATATGCAAGTGGTGGAACTGACCTTCGTAGAGCTATGAATATTGCTAGAAACTATTTCACCAGCGGTCAAGTTGCTAATTGGAATTTAAGCTGTTCTTTAAATTATTTAATTGTTATCAGCGACGGTTATTGGAGTGGACACAGTTCAGTAATCAGTATCGCAAATCAAATTAGGTCTGCTTATAATATAAAAACTTTTGCAGTAGGTTTTGCATTAGGTGGAGCCAATTCAAATTATAGTACTTTAGCAACTGCCGGTGGAACAGTTAAACCATTATATGCATCTAACGAAACAGAATTATTAGCAAAATTAACTGATGCAATCAAACAGGCAATTTCTGGTCGATTAACATTTACAACTCCAGCTGTAATGTCAGATGTAACAAAAGGGAATTTTGTTTATCAATCAACATTTGAGTATGCAAAAGATATGCAATGGAAGGGAAGTTTAAAAAAATATAAATTAAATTCAAATGGGAGCTTTGGAGCAGTTCAGTGGGATGCAGCTGATAAACTAAATAGCAAGAAGGCTTCTTCAAGAAAAATATGGACAACTGGAATAAGTGCAACTGGAACTAATAATTTTACGACTTCCTACAGAGATGATCTAAAATCATTAATGTTTCCAAGTCAATCACCAACAGATACAGAAGTAGAGAATTTGATTAATTTTATAAGAGGAGTAGATGTTTATGATCAAGACTCAGATAATAATAAGACAGAATCCATCCATAAACTTGCAGATATTTATCATTCTGAATTAATTATAGTTGGAAAACCAGATGCACCAGCGGTAGATGATGGTTCGATCAATTCTCAGAAGAAAGATTCATATTATAGATTACAAAAAAACTATAATAATTTTAAAAATGGCTCAAGTTGTGGTGGACCATGTCGTGATCGAAAAGAAGTTGTATATGCGGGAGCTAACAATGGTATCCTTCATGCATTTGATGCATCAAGTGGTGAAGAATTGTGGGGATATATACCACCAAACGTTTTAGGCAACCTCGAAAAGATCCCGTCAAGTAAGGCTAATTCAACAAATGCTATTTATGGTATTGATGGGTCGCCTGTAGTTAAAGATATTTATTTTGACGATACTCCAAACGATAGCACGGACAATCCAAGATGGCGTACAGTACTGTTAGGAGCGCTTGGAGCTGGTGGTCAGGGCTTATATGCAATCGATATTACTAATCCAAACAGTCCGACACATCTTTTTGCAATTAATCACAATGGATCTGATCAAGCTATTCAACATTGGGATATTGATGGGTTTAAACAGGAGTTTGGATATAGAAGTGGAAGCATTGATGCAAAGTATGATTATAGAAAGTTAGGTGAGACTTGGTCAACACCAAGAATAATTAGAATTAAAGTTAGTGGTAAAGATAAATGGGTTGCAGTATTTGGTGGAGGATATAATGGAGCTGTCAATCCAAATTATGGATCTGCTATATTTGTGATGGACTTAGAAGATCAAGGAAGATTATTAAAAGTTATAGATATAGAAGATCAAGCTAATGTAATGCACAATTATGTTTTTGGTACAGTAGCAAATAATACACAAACAGAATTTAATTTAGCAAACTATGGGTTATCATCTTACGATATTAATTGTTGTACACTGAAAGTATATGGAGCCGGTAGTATTAGATATACTATCACTGGTGACCAAAGTGGTAACACAATGCGTAATTTAAAGTTAAAATTTGATCAAGCACCACCGGGGAGAATTACTTTAATGGTAAGCAAAGTAAACAAGACAGACATAGTAAATTCTTTGCCTGCAAATCTTACTGTTATTACTGCTGATAGTGTTGATAAAGCAAATTATAATGGAGCTTTAGTTTATGCTACAGATTTAGAGGGAAAAATTACTAAAATTAATTTAACTGACCAAGGAACTTTATATCAAACTACAACTTTATTTAATTCTCAGTCAACATCTGATAATGGACGTTATATTTATACTAGAGCTGAAGCGACAATTAATAATGATAATAATTTATGGTTGTATTATGGAACTGGAAATACTCAAAAGCTTCAATCACAATCATCGCAAGTTCAAAATAGGCTTTATGGTATAAAAGATAAGGATTTTCCTAATTTTGTTGTAGTTAATCCACCAGGAGATGTTTCTAAGTGTAAAACAGCTCCAAATTGCCCAGGAGGGTCAGATTTAGGATGGTATGTGAACCTTAAAAAGTCACAAAAACTAACTGCTGAGCCTACAGTTGATAAAGATAGGGTATATTTCCCTATATATGAACCAACTGCAGCAAATAACAAATGTGGTACAGGACTTGCTATATTAACAGCATATGATGCAAAATGTGGAAATTCAGTATTAAACGTCAATATTGGTAAAGGAGTTCTCTCGAAAGTTGTAAAACAGGGTGATAATTTATATATTGGTATTGCTGGAGAGGCTAATAAGAATATTTCAGGATTTACATCAAAAGATAACCTAATTACTGGAAAATCTCAGGCAAAAGAC
>CACFUX010000016.1 GCA_902569615.1 uncultured Pelagibacteraceae bacterium
AGTCTTACAAGGAAGTTTTTGAAGATTATCATGGAGTTTTATCACCCTCTAGTCCAGGCGTTGCACCCAAGGGTTTAAAAAGTACAGGTACTGCTGAATTTAATAAATATTGGTCATTCATGGGCACACCTTGTATTTCTCTTCCTTTACTTCAAGGTGAAAATAATTTACCTTTAGGTGTCCAATTAATCGGAGATAAGTACGATGATCTAAGATTTTTAGGAATAGCTAGATGGTTAGAACAAAAAAGTAAAGATTATAATGAATAGAATAGTAACAATAATAGGATTATCTTTTGCAATATTTTTTTTGGTAGGTCTCGCCACTACTCTTACCAGATCAATGATGATAGGATTTTTTGATGTCCTTCCTGTTTATATACTGATGGGTATTGCTATAATCATGATGATTTACGAAGCTTTCTTCGACAAAAAATAATTTTAATAATTTATTAGAGTTTCTTTGATCTTTTTATTTAAAAAAATAAATAATGTCTAAAAAAATAAAAATGATAACTATCTTTTTTAGTATTATAATATTAATTTATTTATCTATAACTGCTATTTTATATTTTTCACAAAGAAATTTATTATATCATCCATCTGAAAATAATTATTCTGATGATCAATTAACAGTAACAATTGAAAAAGTTAAGATTACAACTGAAGACAATTTGGAGCTTTTGGCATGGTATCATGAAAAAGATATTATTAATTCAAAAACAATTCTTTATTTACATGGTAATGCAGGGTCTCTAGAAAACAGAATTCATAAAATTAATAATTTTGAAGATATAAATATTAATTTTTTATTGCTTGCATGGAGAGGCTTTAGTGGAAATAAAGGTCAACCAAATGAGCAAGGTCTTTATAAAGATGCAAAAGCAGCTATAAAATGGTTAAAAAAAAAGGGTGTTAAGGATCAAAATATTATTATTTATGGAGAGTCTCTTGGCACAGGTATCGCTACTGAAATAGCTCAAAATAAAAATTACGCAGGAGTTATATTAGAATCCCCATTTACTTCAATGATTGAGGCAGGCTCCTCAAAATATCCAATATTTCCAATTAAACTTCTTTTAAAAGATAAATATGAAAGTAATAAAAAAATAAAAAACATTAAATCACCAATTTTAATTATGCATGGAGAGGAAGATAGAATAGTTCCATTTCGTATGGGCAAAAAATTATATGAATTAGCTAATGAGCCCAAGTATTCTTATTTTCCAAAAAATGACGACCATATGATGGAATTTAATAAAGATCTTATTAATTCACTAAATAAATTTATTAAAAGTTTAAATTAAGACACAATCTAAACAAATATTTTACAAAGTTAATTTAAATACTGAATAGGTGATTAAAATATTAATTTTTATATTTATCTTTTTTACTACCAAAATTTCATTTGCAGAACCTAATAGTTTGGAAAAAGAAGATTTTTTTTACATAGGAGAAATGAATTCTTATAATAAGGATTTTACACTTTACTTTAAAACTAGAGATAAAGCTGTTCTTGCTAGAGGTGAAGAATTTAATTATATTACTGATTATCCGCAAGATTTATATATTTATAACCACCAAACTAAATCAGACGAGTCATTAATTTCTTATGATTGGTTTCCTTCAAAAGCAAAACAAATAATTGAAAATTATGATTTCCCTGTTTTTCCAGAAGATTTTGCATATTATTTATTAAAAGATAACAATACTCTCATAATGGTTGGTGCTATAAAAAATGTTAATGCTAATTTAGTTTTTGATATATCTAAAAGAAATCTAAAAAAATATAATAAAAAAAATAAATTAGAATTTATAATTTCATCGATTGCTAAGCAATGTGGCTATCTAAGTTTAGAAGAAAAATATAATTGTAATTATTATAAACCTTTAATTTCCAATAATTTAATCAATTAGTTGCTATAAAAGCTTCAGCAAACTGTTCTGCTTTAAAAATTTGTAAATCATCCTCTTTTTCACCCAAACCTAAGGCAATGATTGGTAATTTATATTTTTTTGCGATTGCAATTAAAATTCCACCTTTTGCAGTTCCATCTAGTTTTGTCATAACCAATCCTGTAATTGGAATTATCTTATTAAATTCTTCGACCTGATTAATTACATTTTGTCCAGAAGTCGCATCCAAAATTAATAAAACTTCATGAGGAGCATTAGGATCAATTTTTTTTGTTACATTCGCAATTTTTTTATATTCTTCCATTAAATTTTTTTTATTTTGAAGTCTTCCTGCTGTATCAATTAATACATGTGTGAATTGATTTTTTATTGCTTCATCTACAGCTTTATACGCAACAGATGCGGGGTCAGAGCCTTGTGAAGATTTGATGATTTTTACGTCTATTTTTTTAGCCCAATTTTCTAATTGCTCTATTGCTGCAGCCCTAAATGTATCTGATGCTGAAAAAATAACTTTATTATTATTAGATTTTAATATTTTTCCTAGTTTTCCTATTGTAGTAGTTTTTCCAACTCCATTAACTCCCGAGACAAGAATAGCATTTAAATCATTTTTATTTTTAAAAAAATTTTCATTTTCTAAGGGAAACATTAAATCAATTATATAATTTTTTAGAATTGAATTAATTTCTTCAACTTTATTTTTATTTGGATCAATTTTTTTTTCAGCTATTATATTTCTAATTTCCTCAGATGCTGCCACACCTACATCAGATTGAATTAAAAAATCTTCAATTTCACTAAGTGTCTTATCATCTATTTCTTTTTTTATAATTATTTCTTTAAGACCAGATGTAAAAGTAGATGCACTTTTTTTAAAACCTAATTTAAATTTTTCAAAAATACCCATTAAATTTTTATATTAATTTGATCTATATTTGAAACAGGTCCAGTCATAGAAATATTTTTATTTTCATCTATAAAGATTGATAGTTTCCCTAGTTCAAATTCTATTTCAGTTTTATTTTTAATTTTACCATTAATTTTAGCAGCATAGGCAGCTGCACAAGCTGCAGTACCACAAGCTTTTGTAAGTCCGGCACCTCTCTCCCATACTTTAACTCTAATATGATTTTCATCATTTACTTTTGCTAAAGTAACATTACATTTTTCAGGAAATAATTTATTGTTTTCAATTTCAGGACCAATTTTTGATAAATTAAAATCTTCTAAATTATTTACAAAAAATACGATATGAGGATTTCCAACATTTACTGCTGTACCACCAAAATACTCTTTATTATTATTATCAACAATTTTATAATTTAAATTAATTGTATCTATTTTTTTCACCAAAGGAATTTCATTCCAATTAGTTTTTGCTGGACCTATTTTTGTTTCTACTAAGTTCTCATCTAAAATTTTTGATTCTAAATTTCCAGATTCAGTCCCCAATATAATTTCGTTTTTGTGCATTTCTTTTGACAATAAATATGCTACACATCTAGTTCCATTTCCACATGCACCTGAAAAACTCCCATCTGAATTATAAAATTCTATATCAGCATCAATTTTTTCATTTTTTTTTATAAATATAAGTTGGTCACAGCCAATAAAATTTCTATTACATATTTTTTTAATCTGTTCGTTGCTTAATTCAATTTGATCCTGTCGCTGATCGATGATAACAAAATCGTTACCTAAACCATCCATTTTAAAAGCTTTGATTTCCATATAATAATATTTAACTTATTTATTGACTTTTTGAACCTCTATTATAGTTTATCGCAGTTTCCGCAAAATAAGCAATTTGCGGTGTCTTTGGCAACAAAGAGATCGACACCAGTCTGCGAGGGTTCGCCCACTGGTGCGATAGCTGCTGGATGAAAATATGTTTGAAAATTTGACAAATAAATTTGAAGAAGTTTTTTCTTTATTAAAAAAAGCTCCATCGCTTGATGAAAAACAAGTTGATGAGGGGCTTAGGGGCATAAGACAAGCTTTACTAGAAGCAGATGTAACTTTAGATGTTGCGAAGCAATTTATTGAAAATGTTAAACCAAAAGCCTTAGGTCAAGAAATAATTAGATCCACTTCACCAGGACAAATGGTGGTTAAAATAGTTTATGACGAGTTAGTAAAATTACTTGGTGAAAAAAATGAAGATATAAATTTAAATGCGGTCCCACCTGTTCCAATGATGCTAGTAGGACTTCAAGGCTCAGGAAAAACAACTACAACTGCAAAATTAGCAAAATTTTTAGAAAAAAATAAAAAAAAGAAAATTATGATGGTTAGTCTCGACGTTTATAGACCGGCTGCCCAAGAACAACTCAAATCTCTTGGTGAACAAAATAATATTTTAACATTACCAATTATCGAAGGACAATTACCAGCAGATATTTGTAGAAGAGCAATTAGTGCAGCAAACTTAAATGGAGCAGAGATAATTTTATTTGATACTGCAGGACGTACTCAAATTGATCTTCAAATGATGAGTGAGATTAAGCAAATAGAAAGCATAATTAAACCAACAGAAACTTTTCTTGTTGCAGATTCTTTAACAGGACAAGTTGCTGCTGAAGTAGCAAAAGAATTTAAAAATACTGTAAATCTAACAGGTATAGTTTTAACAAGAGCAGACGGAGATGCCAGAGGGGGAGCAGCAGTAAGTATGAAATATGTTTCAAATGTTCCTATTAAATTTCTAGGTATTGGTGAAAAAATCGAAAATTTAGAAGTTTTTCACCCTGATAGAATTGCAAATAGAATTCTTGGAATGGGAGACATTGTTTCTCTTGTAGAAAAAGCATCTCAAGATCTAAGTGAAGAAAATTTAAAGAAAACAGAAGAAAATTTAAAAAAAGGTAGCTTTTCTATGGAAGACTATTTAACCCAATTAAGACAAATGAAAAAGATGGGTGGAATTGAAGGTGTCATGTCTTTTCTTCCTGGAGTTTCAAAAGTAAAATCTCAAATGGACCAAGCTGGAATCGATGAATCAATTATTTCACAAAATGAAGCAATAATTTTATCGATGACAAAAAAAGAAAGAGAGAACCCAAAAATTATTGATGGTTCTAGAAGAAAAAGAATTGCTAATGGCTCAGGAACAGATCCAGCCACTATCAATAAATTGTTAAAACAATTTAAAATGATGTCTGAAATGATGAAAAAGATGTCAAAAGGAAACCTGAAAGGTATGACAGATAAAGGAATACCTCCAGAGCTTTTTAATCAACTAAAATAATAAAAGGAGAGAAATGTTAAAACTTAGATTATCTATGGGAGGAACCAAAAAAAGACCTGTATATAAAATTGTAGTTGCAGACAGCAGGTTTGCAAGAGATGGAAGGTTTATTGAAAAACTTGGTTTTTTTAATCCCTTACTTCCAAAAGAGAAAAAAGAAAGAGTAGGATTAGAAGAGGAAAGAATTAAATATTGGTTAAGCCAAGGAGCTCAACCCACAACAAGAGTAGCAAGAATTCTTGGTGAGAATAAAATGATGGAAATGCCTGCAAAGGGTAATAATCCGCAAAAAGCAATACCAAAAAAAGATAGAAAAAAAGAAGAAGCAGAAGAGAAAAAAGCTGAGGCTCCAAAAGCAGAAGAGAAAAAAGCTGAGGCTCCAAAAGCAGAAGAGAAAAAATAAAAATGTTTTTAGCTCGAATATTTACACTTTACCCTGAATTTTTTCCTGGGCCTTTAGAGAAAGGTTTGTATGGTAAGGCATTATCTAAAAACCTTTGGAAACTACAGACTGTAAATATTAGAGACTATGCTTTTGATAAACATAAGACTGTTGATGATACTATTTATGGCGGAGGATCTGGAATGCTAATTAAACCAGATGTTCTAGCTAATTCTTTAGATCAAAATTTAAATTCTAATGAAAAAATAATTTATTTAAGTCCTAAAGGAAAATTGTTTAATCAAGAATTAGCAAAAAAACTTTCTAAAGAAGGAACAGTAAATTTAATATGTGGACATTTTGAAGGTATTGATCAAAGAGTTATAGAGTCTAGAAATATCGAAGAAATAAGCTTAGGTGATTTTGTTTTGTCTGGTGGAGAAAGTGCAGCGATTGTTGTTTTGGACTCAATTTTAAGATTACTACCTGATGTGCTAGGAAATGAAAAATCAATAGAAGAAGAAAGCTTTGAGAATGGACTTTTAGAGTATCCTCAATATACAAAACCTCAAATTTGGGAAGAAAAAACAGTTCCAGATGTATTATTATCAGGAGATCATGCGAAAATTAAAGACTGGCGTTTATCTCAATCTGAGGCTATAACACGCGTCCGAAGACCAGATTTGTGGCAAAAATATAAAAAGAATTAATTTGATAAATTTAAACATGAAAACAATAGAAGAAATAAACATTTCAAATGTAAAGAAAATTTCTGCAGAAAAAAAACTTCCAGATTTTTTTCCAGGAGATATTATTAAAGTAGGTGTGAAGATCACTGAAGGAAAAAGAGATAGAATCCAATATTTTGAAGGTGTTTGTATAGCAAAGAAAAGTAGAGATTTAAATTCATCCTTTACAGTTAGAAAAATATCTTTTGGAGAAGGTGTTGAAAGGACGTTTGCTTTGTATAGTGCTGTAGTAGACTCAATAAAAGTGATAAGATCAGGAAAAGTTAGAAGAGCTAAACTTTACTATTTAAGAGACAGAACTGGTAAATCAGCAAGAATTACTGAAAAAATAAAAAAAAAAATAGGTATTGATGTAGAGTCAAAGCCTGAAGAAGTTACTGAGGAAAATTTGGCTCCGGTTGTTGACGAAAAAACTACTGATAAACTTGAAACTTCAGAAGATAAATCAGAAGCTCCTAAAAAAGCAAAAAAAAAAGAAGATATTACAAAAGATACTCCTGAAGAAAAAAAATAATTTTTTTCTAAATGCCACATACAATTTACGATAAAATTTGGAATGAACATCTAGTACATCAACAAGAAGATGGTACTTCCTTACTTTTTGTTGATAGACATTTAATCCATGAAGTGACTAGCCCACAAGCATTTGAGGGCTTGAGAAATTCCAATAGAAAAGTTAGACAGCCTAAGCTTACCTTAGCTGTTGCTGATCACAACGTTCCAACAACTGATAGATCTAAAGGAATTTCCGACAAAGAGTCGAAAATACAAGTTGATACATTAGACGCAAATTGTAAAGAATTTGGAATTAAGATTTTTGGTATGAACGATAAAAGGCAGGGAATAGTTCATATCATTGGTCCTGAACAAGGTTTTACTCAGCCGGGAACAATTATCGTTTGTGGAGATAGTCATACCGCGACACATGGAGCATTTGGTGCATTAGCTTTTGGTATTGGAACTTCTGAAGTTGAACATGTCTTAGCTACTCAAACTTTAGTACAAAAAAAATCTAAAAACTTTAGAATCAATGTAAATGGAAATTTACCAATAGGTGTAACATCTAAAGATGTAATTTTACAAATCATTGGTAAAATTGGAACAGCTGGTGGAACAGGATATGTAATTGAATACTCTGGTGATTTAATTTCATCTCTTAGCGTAGAAAATAGAATGACTATTTGTAATATGACTATTGAAGGAGGAGCAAGAGCAGGTTTAATTCAACCTGATCAAAAAGTTTTTGACTATTTAAAAGACAAACCAATGTCACCCAAAAATGATAACTGGGAAAAAGCTTTAGAATATTGGACAAACCTCAAATCAGATGAAGGAGCACATTTTGATAAAGAAATAAATTTGGATGGAAAAGATATTAAACCAATGGTTACTTGGGGAACATCACCTCAAGACGTAGTTACAATTGATGGAAAAGTTCCAAATCCAAAAAATGAAACTGATCCAGATAAAAAAAGCTCAATAGAAAGGTCTTTAAAATATATGGGTTTAAATTCTGATATTCCAGTACAAGATATTAAAATTGATAAAGTTTTTATTGGAAGCTGTACAAATGGGAGGATTGAAGATTTAAGAGAAGCCGCAAAAATATTAAAAGATAAAAAGATTGCTAAACATGTCAATGCAATGGTTGTTCCTGGTTCAGGGTTAGTTAAAGAAAAAGCAGAACAAGAAGGTTTAGATAAAATTTTTATTAACTCAGGTTTTGAATGGAGAGAACCTGGATGTTCTATGTGTTTGGCAATGAATGCTGATAAATTAAAGCCAGGTGAAAGATGTGCGTCCACTTCAAACAGAAATTTTGAGGGTAGACAAGGAAGAGGTGGAAGAACACATTTAGTAAGCCCAGGTATGGCTGCAGCAGCTGCAATATCTGGAAATTTAGATGATGTTAGAAAGTATCAAAATTAATGCAGAAATTTAATAAACTTCAAAGTATTCCAGCTTATCTACCTATAGTTAATGTTGATACTGATATGATAATTCCTAAACAATTTTTAAAAACTATTAAAAGAACTGGTCTAGGAAAAAATCTATTTTATGAAATGAGGTATGACGATAAAGGAAATGAAATAAAAGATTTTGTTTTAAATAAAGAACCATTTAATAATTCTAAAATTTTAATTGCTGGAAAAAATTTTGGTTGTGGCTCTTCCAGAGAACACGCACCATGGGCGCTGCTTGATTTTGGAATTACATGTGTGATTAGCTCAAGTTATGCAGATATTTTTTATAATAATTGTTTTAAAAATGGAATATTACCTGTCAAAATTGATGAGGAAAAAATTAAACAACTTTCTGAGTATTCTTTAAGAAAAGAAGAGATCAAAATTGATTTAAATGATCAAAAAATTATTTTTGGAAATAATGAGATTAATTTTGACCTGGACCAATTCAAAAAAAAATGTTTACTTGAAGGACTAGATGATATTGCCCTATCTTTAGAAAAATCTGAAAAAATTGTATCTTTTGAAAAAAAATTAGAAAAATTAAAACCATGGATATTTAATGATTAAAGTTAAAAAAAGAAAATTTTTATTATTACCAGGTGATGGAATAGGACCAGAAGTTGTTGGTGAGGTCAAAAAAATTATTCATTGGTTAAATAAAAATAAATCATTAGATTTTGAAATAGATGAAGATTTAGCCGGTGGAGTTTCATATGATAAACATGGAACACCCATAACTGATGAAGTTTTCTATAAAGCCTTAGAATGTGAAGCTGTGATTTTAGGTGCAGTTGGAGGTCCTAAATGGGATGATGTGGAGTTTTCAAAAAAACCTGAGAGAGCTTTATTGAAACTAAGAAAAGAACTTAAACTTTTTGCAAATTTAAGACCTGCAATATGTTTTAAACAATTAGTAGATGCCTCAACTCTTAAACCAGAAATTGTTTCAGGATTGGATATTATGATTGTTAGAGAACTTACAGGTGGAATTTATTTTGGAGAGCCTAGAGGAATAAAACCAATTGATAATGGTGAGAGAAAAGGAATTAATACTCACACTTATACTACTAGTGAAATCCAAAGGGTTGCAAAAGTTGCTTTTGATTTAGCTAAAAAAAGAAAAAATAAAGTAACATCATGTGAAAAATCAAATGTTATGGAGGCTGGTTTATTATGGAAAGAAGAAGTTCAACAATTGCATGATAAAGAATACAAAGATGTCGAATTAAATCATATGCTTGCAGACAATTGTGCTATGCAATTACTTAGAAATCCAAAACAATTCGATGTAATTGTTACAGATAATTTATTTGGAGATATGCTATCTGATCAAGCATCAATGTTAACTGGTTCCCTAGGATTGTTACCTTCAGCATCATTAGGTGCGAAAAATAAAGAGGGAAAAGTAAGAGCAATGTATGAACCTATTCATGGCTCAGCACCAGATATAGCTGGCAAAGGTATTGCTAACCCAATTGCAACAATATTAAGTTTTGCTATGGCGTTAAGATACTCCTTAGACCTAGACAAAGAAGCAAACAATATAGAAAATGCAGTTCAAGATGTGCTTAATGATGGCCTAAGAACAAAGGATATAGCCGAAAAAGGTAAAAAAGAAGTATCTACCAAAGAAATGGGAGATGCGATTATTTCAAAATTGAAATAAATATATAATTCAAATAAAATAAAATTATGCCAACATACAATGCTCCAGTTGAAGATATGCTTTTCCTTTTTGATAAGCTTAGAGATAATAAAAACTATCAAGAGATTGATAGGTATAAAGAAGTAACTACTGATCTTGTAAAAAATATATTAGAAGAAGCGGCTAAAATAAATGAAAATTTAATCCTTCCACTTGCAAAAGCTGGCGATGAAAATCCAACAGTTTTGGAGAACGGAATAGTAAGAACTCCACCTGGATATAAAGAAGCTTATAAAAAATTTATTGATGATGGATGGACTTCATTATCTTGTGATCCAAAGTATGGTGGACAAGGTATGCCAAGAACTGTAAGTGCTTTTTTTGATGAAATGATATCATCTTCAAGCTTAGCTTTTAAATTATATAGTGAATTAACATTGGGCGCTTATAACTGTATTCATCATCATGCTACTGATGAAATAAAAGATAAATATCTTCCAAAAATGGTTGAGGGTAAATGGAGCGGAACAATGTGTTTAACCGAACCTGTATGTGGAACAGATCTTGGACTACTTAAAACAAAAGCAAAAGAGCAACCTGATGGAACTTATAAGTTAACAGGGCAAAAAATGTTTATAACTTCTGGTGATCATGATTTAACAGAGAATATTATTCATTTAGTAATTGCCAGAGCATCTGACTCACCTGCAGGAACAAAAGGAATAAGTTTATTTTTAGTTCCAAAATTTATTGTTAAAGAAGATGGAACAATTGGACCTAGAAATGGAATATCAACAGGCTCTATAGAAACGAAAATGGGAATAAAAGGCTCAGCTACTTGTGTGCTTAATTTTGATGAAGCGACAGGCTATATGATTGGACCAAAAAATAAAGGATTAAGTCAAATGTTTACAATGATGAATTTAGAGAGAATTGTTGTAGGAATTCAAGGTTTAGGATTATCAGAAATTGCATACCAAAATTCATTAAGCTATGCAAAGGAAAGGAAACAAGGAAAAAGTAATAAAAATAATTCTCAAAATGGAGCGGCAGATTTTATTATTGAGCATGCAGACATCAGAAAATCTTTATTAACTATGAAGTCAATTATTGAGGGCGAAAGGGCTTTATGTTTCTGGCTATCTCAGCAAACTGAAGTAAGTTTATATCATAAAGATCCAAAAATTAAGCAAGATGCAACAGATTTAGTATCTTTGATGACCCCAGTTGTTAAATCTTTATTTTCAGATATGGGAATGGAAATAACAAGTGATGCTATGCAAATTTATGGTGGATATGGATATACAAAGGATCAAGGAATTGAACAATTATATAGAGATAATAGAATTACACCTATTTATGAAGGAACCAATTCTATTCAAGCAATTGATCTAGTTTTTAGAAAATTAGTAAATAATAATGGAGATATAATAGAAAAATATATTAATACGATCATGAGAGATTTAAATGATAATGATAAAAATTTAAAACCATTTGTAGAAAAGTTTAAAATATATATAGAAAAATTAAAAGTCTTTTCAAAATGGATGAAAGAAAAGATAAAAAATTCAAAAGATGATGCAAATGCTGCTGCAAATGACTATTTAAGAGTTCTAGGATATGTTGCAGTTGGATATTCTTGGATCAAAGTATTAGAAGTAAGCTATAAAGATTATTCAAATAATAAAGGTTTTTATGAGGATAAAATACAAACAGCCAATTTTTATTTCAATAGAGTTTTGCCAAGGGTAGAAAGTCATTATTTATCTGCAACTACTGGAAGCAAGTATATAATGGATTTTAAATTTAATTAATCATGAATCATTACGAAACAAATTTAGATAAAAATAATGCAAATTTTGTTCCATTAACTCCTTTAAGCTTTTTAGAAAGAGCAAAAGATATTTATCCAAACTATGAAGCTTTGGTTTATGAAAATAAAAGCTACACATGGAATGATATTTATAAAAGATGTATAAAATTTGCTAGTGCTCTGGAAAAAATTGGTATTGGTGAAGGCGATACAGTTTCTGTAATGGCATTTAATACTCCTGAAATTTTTGAAGCGCATTATTCAGTTCCTATGACAGGAGCAATTTTAAATACAATTAATACAAGATTAGACGCAAAAACAGTTGCATATATTTTAGATCATAGCGAGGCAAAAGTTTTGATCATAGATAGGCAGCTTCATACAGTAATTGAAAAGGCACTAACACAGATTAAAAAAAAACCATTAATAATAGATATTCAGGATAATTTTGCAGACCAATCTTTATTAAAAAAAATTGGTGATAAAGAGTACGAAGATTTTTTAAACACAGGAGATGAAAACTATATTTGGAAGAGACCAAAAGATGAATGGCAATCACTGTCTTTAAGTTATACATCTGGAACTACAGGAAATCCCAAAGGTGTTGTTTATCATCATAGGGGAGCATATTTAATGTCTACTGGTAGTGCAGTAGCATGGAATATGCCAAACAGACTTAATTTTTTAACAGTAGTACCAATGTTCCATTGTAATGGCTGGTGTTATCCGTGGACAATTCCAATGCTAAATGGAAAAACAATATGTTTAAGAGCTATAGATATAAAAAAAATATTTGAGTTAATAGAAAAACATAAAGTTACCCATTTTGGTGGGGCGCCAATTGTTTTAAATATGATAACTGGAGCAGCTGAATCTGATAGAAAAAAATTAAATCATAAAGTTTATGTGCTTACAGCTGGGGCACCACCTCCAAGTATAATATTCAAAAAAATGGAAGCCCTAGGCTTTGAAGTAATGCATGTATATGGACTTACAGAAACATATGGACATATTTTACAATGTGCATGGAATGAAGATTGGAATTCTTATGACGAAGATAAAAAAAATGAAATTAAAGCAAGACAAGGAGTAAGATATCCAAATACAGAGGATACTATGGTTATGGATCCTGAAACAATGAAGCCAGTGCCTAAAGATGGAAAAACAATTGGTGAAATTATGATTAGAGGAAATATAGTAATGAAGGGCTATTTTAAAGATAAAGAAGCTACTGAAAAAGCTATGTCTCACGGATGGTTTCACTCAGGTGATTTGGCAGTAACAAATCCAGATGGATATATAAAAATAAAAGATAGGTCTAAAGATATAATAATATCTGGAGGAGAAAATATATCTTCAATTGAAATTGAAAATACGCTTGCAAAACATCCAAGTGTTTCTATTGCTGCAGTTGTTGCAAAACCTGATGAAAAATGGGGAGAGGTTCCGTGTGCATTCATTGAAAAAGTTAAAGATAAAGAAATTACTGAAAAAGAATTAATAGATTTTTGCAAAGAAACTTTAGCAGGTTTTAAAGTGCCAAAAAAAATTGAGTTTTGTGAACTACCAAAAACATCTACAGGAAAAATTCAAAAATTTGAGTTAAGAAAAAAGGCTAAAGAATAATAATTATAATATCATGAAAACTTATTCTATAGCTAGATCACGAAGAATTAGAAGCACTCCTTATACATCAAGAATTGAAAAACAAGGTGTAACTGCCTATACAACTTATAACCATATGCTTTTGCCAGCAGCATTTGGATCTTTAGAAGATGCATACCACCATTTAAAAGAAAATGTACAAGTCTGGGACGTTGCTGGAGAAAGACAAGTTGAAATCTCTGGGAAGGACTCTGGAAAATTAGTACAATTAATGACCTGTAGAGATTTATCTAAATCTAAAGTGGGAAGATGTTATTATTGTCCAATTATAGATGATAAAGCAGGTTTGATAAATGATCCAGTAATTTTAAAGCTTGGTGAGGAAAGATGGTGGATTTCTATTGCAGACTCAGATGTTATTTTGTTTGCAAAAGGACTGGCAATTGGAAATAAATTTGATGTTAAAATATTTGAACCAAATGTTGACATATTAGCAGTACAAGGACCAAAATCATTCAAGCTTATGGAAAAAATATTTGGAAAAAAAATTACTGAAATGAAATTTTTTGGTTTTGATTATTTTGAATTTTCTGGAGCAAATCATTTGATTGCAAGATCGGGCTGGTCAAAACAAGGTGGTTATGAGATTTATGTTGAAAATACAAAATCTGGTCTTGCTCTATACGATAAATTATTTGAAGTTGGAAAAGAATTTAATATTAAACCAGGATGCCCAAATTTAATTGAGAGAATTGAAAGTGCTTTACTATCTTATGGGAATGATATGGACAATGATGATAACCCATTAGAGTGTGGATTAGATAAATATGTGAATTTAGAAACTGAAGTTAATTTTCTTGGAAAAGAAAAATTAAAAGAGATTATAAAAATGGGAATTAATAGAAAGTTGATGGGTGTAATAATCGATGCAAAAGAAATAAGTGTATCAAAATCCATAGATCTAATTGATGATAAAAATTTAAAAATAGGAGAACTTAGATCCGGTGTATACTCTCCACATTTTAAAAAAGTCATAGGGATTGCAATGTTAGAAAAGCCCTACTATGAAGTTTCTCAGACATTTAAAATATCAATAAATGATAGTACTTTTGAGGGAAAAGTTTGCGATTTACCTTTCATTTAGTATAACTAAATCATCATGAATATAGCAATTGTTGGTGCAACAGGAAATGTTGGTAGAAAAATATTGGAAGTTTTAGAAAAAAGAAACTTTTCTATAGATAGTTTATATCTTGTGGCATCTTCCAAAAGCGCTGGATCAAAATTAAAATTTAAAGGTAAAGAAATTGAGGTTGAAAATTTAGAAACCTTTGATTTTTCAAAAGCTAATATTACTTTTTTTTCAGCAGGTGGAAAAATTTCTGAGCAATATGTTCCAATTGCTGCACAACATTCAATTGTTATTGACAATTCAAGTTTTTTTAGAATGGATCCAGATGTTCCTTTAATTGTTCCTCAGGTTAATTCACATCATATAAAAAATATGAAAAAAAATGTAATTGCAAATCCAAATTGTTCAACAGCACAGCTTGTTATAGTTCTGAAACCATTGCATGACTTATTTAAAATTAAAAGAGTAATAATTTCTACTTATCAATCTACATCAGGTGCTGGAAAAGCACCAATGGATGAATTGATAGAGCAAACTAAATATTTCTTAGAAAATAAAAAAATTGTTTCAAAAAACTTTACTAAACAAATAGCTTTTAATGCAATTCCTCATATTGATACTTTCATAAATGATGGTTACACAAAAGAAGAATTAAAAATGGTAAATGAAACAAAAAAAATTTTAGATAAAAATATTGAATTAACCGCAACATGTGTAAGAATTCCAGTACTTATTTCACACGCTGAATCGATTAATATAGAATTTGAAAAAGAGTTTAATTTAGAAAAAATTAGCGAAGCATTAAATTTAGCCGATGGGTGCAAAGTTATTGATGATAGAAAAGACGGTGGATATATAACTCCAGTAGAAGCAGCAGGAAAAAATGAAACCTTCATTTCTAGAATTAGAAAAGACAATAGTAATAAAAAAGCTGTTAATCTTTGGTGTGTATCAGATAATTTGTTAAGGGGTGCTGCATTAAATGCAGTTGAAATAGCTGAAGCATATATTAAAAATAAATGATGAAAAACGATAATCCTTTATCTCCTCACATTCAAATTTACAATTGGCATATATCATCATTAGTTTCAATATCTCACAGAATAACTGGTATCATAAATATAATTATCATAACTCTAATTTGTTTTTGGGTAGCACTATTGTTTTTAGGCAATACAAATTATGATTTAATTCAAAAATTCTTTGAAACATATATTGGTAAATTTTTTATTGTTAGTACTGTTTGGTCTTTTTCTTTTCAAGTTTTATGCGAAATTAGACACTTATTTTGGGATTTAGGTTTTGGCTTTGAAATTAAAACTTCAAATATAACTGGTTTACTAGTTATATTTGGATCTCTTGTTTTAACAATTTTAATTTTAGGAAAAAATATAATTTTATGATTAATGCTACAAAAAAATGGATTTTTTTAAAATTAAGTTCAGCCATATTAATTCCTTTAATGGTATGGTTTTTATATAGTTTAGTTGGATTTTATGACAAATCTTACGATGAAGTATTGTTATTTTTTACTAACCAACCAACAAAGTTTATTTTCTCACTTTTTATCATTTTTGCTTATTTTTATTCCGCATTAAGTATTAGTGAGGTTTTTGAAGATTATATTAAGAGCGAAAAAATAAAAAATGTCGCAAACAAATTTCTTTATTTGTCTGCTATAACAATACCAACAATAACATTATTTTTATTATTTAAATTGAGTTTATGAGTTCATACAAAATTATAGAACACCAATATGACGTAGTCGTTCTTGGAGCTGGAGGAGCAGGATTAAGAGCAGCTGTGGGTCTTAGTGAGGCTGGATTAAAGACTGCATGTATATCAAAAGTTTTTCCTACTAGAAGTCATACCTCAGCAGCGCAAGGTGGTATCTCTGCTGCTCTTGGAAATATGGGTGAAGACGACTGGAGATGGCATATGTATGATACTGTTAAGGGATCAGATTGGCTCGGCGATCAAGACTGTATAGAATATTTATGTAAGGAAGCCCCAAGAGCAGTATTAGAATTAGAAAGGTATGGAGTTCCATTTAGTCGGACAGAAGATGGAAAAATTTATCAAAGACCTTTTGGAGGAATGACTAAAAATTATGGCAATGAAACTGTTCAAAGAACATGCGCTGCTGCAGATAGAACTGGACACGCCATATTGCATACTATGTATGGGCAAGCATTAAAACACAATACTGAATTTTTTATAGAATACTTTGCATTAGACTTACTTATGAAAAATGGTGAGTGTAAAGGTTTAATAGCCTGGAATTTAAACGATGGAACAATTCATAGATTCAGGTCTCATATAACAATAATAGCAACTGGTGGTTATGGTAAAACATATTATTCTTCGACATCAGCTCATACATGTACAGGTGATGGAAATGCAATGGTATTAAGAGCAGGATTGCCATTACAAGATATGGAATTTGTTCAGTTCCATCCAACAGGGATTTATGGACATGGAACCTTAATATCAGAAGGTGTTAGAGGTGAAGGAGGGTATCTTTTAAATTCTAAAGGAGAAAGATTTATGGAACGTTACGCTCCAAAAGCAAAGGATCTTGCATCTAGAGATGTAGTAAGTAGATCTATAGCGTTAGAAATAAATGAAGGAAGAGGTGTTGGAAAAGAAAAAGATCATGTTCATCTCCATTTAGATCACTTAGATAAAGAAGTTATTGAAAAAAGACTTCCAGGAATATCAGAGTCTTCAAAATTATTTGCAGATGTTGATGTAACTAAAGAACCAATACCAGTTGTTCCAACGGTACATTATAATATGGGCGGTATACCAACAAACTATAAAGCTGAAGTCCTTACAGTTAATGGATCTGAAAAAATTGTACCAGGACTTATGGCTATAGGTGAAGCAGCGTGTGTATCTGTACATGGAGCAAATAGATTGGGATCAAACTCATTAATTGATTTAGTAGTTTTTGGAAGAGCAGCTGCAAAAAGAGCTGCAGAGCTCGTAAAACCTGGAACTCCTCACGAAGAAATTTCAAATGGTGAAACAGATAAATGTCTTGAAAGATTTGAAAAATTAAGAAATGGAAATGGATCTAATAGAACTGCTGATTTAAGATTATCAATGCAGAAAACTATGCAGTCTAAATGTGCAGTTTTTAGAACTGAAAAAACTTTAAAAGAAGGTGTTGAAGAAATTAGAAAACCATACGAAGGAATGGACTCAATCTCTGTAAAAGATAAATCTTTAATATTTAATACTGATCTTGTTGAAACTTTAGAATTTGATAATTTAATTAGACAAGCAATTGTTACCTTAGACTCAGCATATGAAAGAAAAGAAAGTAGAGGAGCTCATGCGAGGGAAGATCATCCTAATAGGGATGATAATAAATTTATGAAACATACTTTGTCGTGGTGTGAAGGAAGTAAAACAAAAATTTCTTACAGAGATGTACACAAATCAACACTTTCTAATGATGTTCAATATTTTCCGCCTCAAGAAAGAGTTTACTAATGGTACAAATAAATTTACCACAAAACTCAAAGGTTCAAAAAGGTAAATATTATAAGGATAAAACTGGTTCAAAAAATATTAGAAAAGTTAATATTTATAGGTGGGATCCTTCAACTGGCGAAAATCCTCGTATAGATACTTATGAGGTTGATATGGAAAATTGTCCATCAAAAGTTTTAGATTTATTAAATAAAATAAAAAATGAAATAGATCCTTCAATTGCTTATAGAAGATCTTGTGCCCACGGAGTTTGTGGTTCTTGTGCGATGAATATGGATGGAAAAAATGGGCTGGCTTGTACAAAACCTCATAAAGATATTAAAGGTGATATTAATATTTACCCTTTACCTCATTTAAAAGTTCAAAAAGATTTAATCGGGGATTTGAGCACTTTATATAAACAGTACCAATCCGTTGAACCTTGGTTAAAAAATTCAAAAAAAGATGAGGGTAAAGAAAATTTACAATCAGTGGAAGACAGATCTAAATTGGATGGTTTATATGAATGTATTATGTGTGCTTGTTGCTCTACTGCTTGCCCAAGCTATTGGTGGAATGGTGATAAATATTTGGGACCAGCAGTTTTGTTACAAGCTTATAGATGGATTATTGATAGTAGAGATGAAGATAGGAAAGAAAGGTTAAAAAAGGTTGCAGATGAACTTAAACTTTACCGATGTCATACTATTATGAATTGTACAAATGCTTGTCCAAAAGGCTTAAATCCTGCAAAAGCGATTGCTTCTATAAAGAAAATGCTTGCAACAAGCTGATTACTTAATTAAATAATTTTGGTCATGAATTTAATACAGCATTATGTTGGTGGTGAACTAATTTTAGGTTCTTCAAATAAAAAAGGAAAAGTTTTTAATCCAGCATTAGGAGAGCAAAAATCTGAAGTATTATTGGCTAATAAATCTGATGTGAACGAAGCGGTTAGCATTGCAAAAAAGGCATTTGAAACTTGGTCTCAGAAGCCTGCACTTCAAAGAGCTAGAGTAATGTTTAAATTTAAAGAATTAATTGAAAAAAATTCAGAAGAACTTACTGAATTAATAGTTTCTGAACATGGAAAAGTTTATGAAGACGCTAAAGGATCCCTAACCAGAGGATTAGAAGTAGTTGAGTTTGCATGCGGAATTCCTCAGGTTTTAAAGGGTGAATTTTCTGAAAATGTTGGAACAAATGTTGATAGTTGGTCTATAAGACAACCATTAGGAGTTGTTGCTGGAATAACTCCATTTAATTTTCCGGCTATGGTACCAATGTGGATGTTTCCAATAGCAATCGCATGTGGAAATACATTTATTTTAAAACCATCAGAGAAAGACCCTTCTTGTTCTATAAAGTTAGCACAACTTTTAAAAGAAGCAGGTTTACCAGATGGTGTATTTAATGTTGTTAATGGTGACAAAGAATCTGTAGATGCAATTTTAGAAAATAAAGATATTAAGGCAGTAAGCTTTGTTGGGTCAACGCCAATAGCAAAATATATTTATGAGAATTCTGCTAAGAATGAAAAAAGAGTACAGGCTTTAGGAGGTGCAAAAAACCACTTAGTTGTCATGCCTGATTGTGAAATAGATGGTGCAGTTAATGGATTAATGGGTGCAGCTTATGGATCTGCAGGTGAAAGATGTATGGCCCAATCAGTTGCTGTAGCTGTAGGAGATATAGGAGATGAATTAGTTTCGAGACTCTCAAAAAAAGTAGAAGCTTTAAAAGTAGGACCTGGTATGGATAAAAATTCTGAAATGGGACCATTAGTAACAAAAGAACATTTAGAAAAAGTAAAAAGTTACGTAGACCTTGGAGTAAAAGAAGGTGCAAATTTAGTTGTTGATGGAAGAAATTTAAAGCTCCAAGGTTATGAAAATGGATTTTTTATAGGTGGATGTTTGTTTGATAATGTTAAAAAAGATATGAGAATTTATAAAGAAGAAATATTTGGACCAGTGTTGTCAGTTGTAAGAGTAAAGACATTTGAAGAGGCAACTAAATTAATTAATGATCATGAGTATGGAAATGGAGTAAGTATCTATACTAGAGACGGGGATGCTGGAAGAACATTTGCCAGCAAAATTCAGGTTGGTATGGTGGGTGTCAATGTTCCAATACCAGTTCCAATGGCCTTTCATAGTTTTGGCGGATGGAAAAGATCTTTATTTGGTGATAGTGCAATGCATGGAGTTGAAGGAGTGAGATTTTATACTAAACTTAAAACAATAACTTCTAGATGGCCCTCAGGAATAAGATCAAACCCAGAATTTGTAATGCCAACAATGAAATAATGAATACTTTATGAAAAAAATATCTTTAATCGGTGCAGGTCAAATTGGTGGTACTTTAGCCCACTTGATTGGTTTAAAAGAATTAGTAGATGAGGTCATTTTATTTGATGTAGCTAGTGGATTAGCAAAAGGAAAAGCACTTGATATTGCACAGTCTTCATCCGTTGACGGATTTAATGTTAAATTTTGTGGAACAGATAATTATGAAGATATCAAGAATTCAGATGTAATTATTATAACAGCCGGTGTACCAAGAAAACCAGGAATGAGTAGAGATGATTTATTAGGAACAAATTTAAAAATCATAAAACAAGTAGCTGAAGGTATAAAAAAAAATGCTCCAAAAGCATTTGTAATATGCATTACTAATCCATTAGACGTTATGGTTATGGCGTTTCAAAAATATTCAGGCTTACCAACTAATAAAGTAGTTGGAATGGCAGGAATATTGGATAGTTCAAGATTCAAATTATTTTTATCTAATGAGCTTCAAGTTCCAGTAAAAGAAATCGATGCAATGGTTATGGGTGGCCATGGAGATACAATGGTTCCCTTGCCAAGATTTACAAAAGTTTCAGGCAAATCATTATTAGATCTTGTAAAAGAAGGAAAGTTAACAGCAGAAAGATTAGAAGAAATCAATCAAAGAACAAGAGATGGAGGTGCTGAGATTGTTAAATTTCTAGAAAAGGGTTCTGCATTTTATGCACCAGCAGCTTCAGGTATTCAGATGGCCGAGGCATATTTAAAAGATAAAAAAAAATTACTTCCTTGCGCAGTTTATCTTAATGGGGAATATGGTGTTAAAAATATTTTTGCAGGAGCCCCAGTTATTATTGGAAAAAATGGTGTAGAAAAAATAGAAGAAATTAGTTTAGATGAAAAAGAAAAAAGTCAATTTATGCATTCAATTGATGCAGTAAAAAAATTATGGGAGGCCGCTTCGGCAATTGATAAAGATCTTTCAAAAAAATAATGAATATTCACGAGCATCAAGCTAAACAAATTTTGAAAAAATACGGTGTAGTAATTCCCGATGGAGTATTTGCTCATTCAGTAGAAGAATTAGTTGAAAAGGCAAAGACCTTGAAATCCAAAAAATTAGTATTAAAAGCGCAGATTCATGCGGGAGGAAGAGGTAAAGCTGGAGGTGTTAAAATTTTAAATTCTATCGATGAACTCCATATTGCAGCTCAAGAAATGTTAGGAAAAAAACTAATAACTCATCAAACAGGACCTGAAGGAAAAGAAGTTAAAAGACTTTATGTTGAATCATCATCAAACATAGATAAAGAATTTTATCTGTCATGTTTAGTTGATAGAGCAAGTTCGAAAATAGCATTTATTTCTAGTGATCAAGGCGGAGTAGATATAGAAGAAGTTGCAAAAAATAATCCAAAAAAAATATTGACTACGAAAGTTGATTTAGAAAATGAAATATCGGATGAAGATTGTCTCAAAGTAGTTGAAATATTTAATATTAATGAAGATGCAAGAAAACAAGCTATCAAATTGATTAAATCTATATATAAAATGTTTATTAGTACCGACGCAAATCTCGTCGAAATTAATCCATTAATTTTAACAAAAGAGAATAAAATTGTTTGTTTAGATGCAAAAATAAGTTTTGATGATAGTGCATTATATAAACATCCAGAAATTTTAGAGTTAAGAGATTTAAATGAGGAAGAAAGCACAGAGATAGAAGCAAGCAAACATGATTTAGCTTATATAAAGCTAGATGGTAAAATTGGATGTATGGTTAATGGTGCCGGGCTTGCTATGGCAACAATGGATATAATTAAGCTGTATGGTCAAGAGCCAGCAAATTTTTTAGATGTTGGAGGTGGAGCCTCAAAAGAAAAAGTTTCAGCTGCATTTAAAATAATATTATCAGACAAAAATGTTGAAGGAATCTTAATAAATATTTTTGGAGGTATAATGAGATGTGATGTTCTTGCTCAAGGAGTTGTAGATGCTGCAAAAGAAATTGAAATTAATGTTCCATTAGTTGTAAGATTAGCAGGTACGAAATTTGAAGAAGGAAAAAAAATTTTAGATAGTTCAGGATTAAAAATTATATCTGCTGCAGACTTGTCTGATGCAGCAAAAAAAGTTGTAGAGGCAATAAAATAGAATGTCAGTTTTAGTAAATAAAAATACTAGAGTTATTTGTCAAGGTTTTACTGGTAACCATGGAACATTCCATTCAGAACAAGCTATTAAATATGGAACAAATTTAGTTGGAGGAGTAACTCCTAAAAAAGGAGGACAAATACATTTAGACAGACCAGTTTTTAATTCTGTTAAAGAAGCAAAAGACAAAACTGAAGCAAATGCTTCAATGATTTATGTACCTGCCAAATATGCTGCATCTGCTATTATTGAAGCGGTTGATGCTGATATAGAATTAATAGTTTGTATAACTGAAGGAATACCAGTTTTAGATATATTGAAAGTGAAAAAAAGATTATCTAATTCAAATTCTAGATTGATAGGTCCAAACTGCCCGGGGATTATAACTCCAGATGAATGTAAGATAGGAATAATGCCAGGGAGTATACATAAAAAAGGATCTGTAGGGATAATATCTAGATCTGGAACTTTAACGTACGAAGCAGTTGCTCAAACGACTGAAAATGGATTAGGTCAATCAACATGTATTGGTATTGGGGGAGATCCAATCAATGGAACTAATTTTATAGATTGTTTAGATTTATTTTTAAATGATCAAGAAACTAAATCTATTTTAATGATTGGAGAAATTGGAGGAACTGCTGAAGAAGAGGCTGCAGATTTTGTAAAAAATCATAAAATTAAAAAACCTATGGTTGGTTTTATAGCAGGAATTACCGCTCCGCCTGGAAGAAGAATGGGTCATGCAGGGGCAATTATTTCTGGTGGCAAAGGCGGTGCAAAAGAAAAAATAAAAAAAATGGAAGATTGTGGCATAACAATTGCAAAATCACCTGCAGAAATTGGAAAAACATTACTCAACAAATTGTCTAATTGAAAAATACTCTTTAAGTATTATATTAATTTTTAGATGTCATCATCAAAAAACCTAGAGTACCAAAAAACTTCTTTTTTATCCAAAAGCAATAGCGCTTTCATTGAAGAAATGTATTTAAAATTTATAAATAAGGATACTGATTTGCCTGAAAGTTGGAAAAAGTATTTCTCACAAATTGGAGAAGAGCTAGATATTGTTGCTAAAGAAATTAATGGACCATCTTGGAATCCTAGTAAAAAAAAAGCAAATTTAATTAAAATTCAAAAAAAATTCGAAAATCAATATGAAAATATACCAGAAGAAAATACTCTAAGTAAAGTTTCAGAAAATGATTTATCAGTTGCAAATGGAGAATCTATTAAAGCTGTATCATTAATTAGATCTTATAGACAACGGGGACATCTTATTGCAGATCTTGATCCACTAGAAATGAGAGAAAGAGAATATTTAGATGAACTACATCCTGAAAGTTATGGTTTTAAAAAAAATAATTATAACAAAAAAATTTATTTGGACGGTGTAATAAACAGAAAATATTCAAGTATAAAAGAGATTTTATCTTTTTTAAAAAAAACTTACTGTGGAAAAATTGGATATGAATATATGCATATTTCAAACCCAACAGAAAGAAAATGGCTTAGGGATAGAGTTGAGAAAGATGAAAATGGTATTCAATTTACTAAGAATGGTAAAGAGGCAATTTTAAATAAACTTATTCAAGCAGAAGGTTTTGAAAAATTTTTACATAAAAAATATGTTGGAACAAAAAGATTTGGCTTAGATGGAGGAGAAAGTTTAATTCCTGCTTTAGAACAAATAATAAAAATTGGTGGACAAAATGGAGTAAAAGAAGTCAAAATTGGGATGTCACATAGAGGAAGATTAAATGTATTAGCAAATGTATTACAAAAATCATATAAAAGAATATTTAATGAATTTACTGGAGAAATAAGCTCTTCATCTAGCGAAGAAGATAGTTCTGGAGATGTAAAATATCATTTAGGCGCTTCCTCTGATAGAATATTTGACAATAACTCTGTTCACGTCAGTCTTACAGATAACCCTTCCCATCTTGAGGCAGTAAACCCTGTAGTTTTAGGACAAACTAGAGCAAAGCAATTCTTTCATGGTGACAAGGAAAGAAAAAAAGTAATTCCTATATTGATACATGGAGATGCAGCATTTGCAGGACAAGGCATTGTTGCGGAATGTTTTGCAATGTCTGGTTTACCGGGTCACAATACTGGCGGAACTATACATTTTATAATTAATAATCAAATTGGATTTACTACAAGTCCAAGATTCGCCCGTTCATCACCACACCCATCTGATGTTGCAAAAATGGTAGACTCACCAATTATTCATGCAAATGGAGATGATCCAGAAGCAGTTGTATATGCTTCAAGAATAGCTGCTGAGTTTAGATTAAAATTTAATAGAGATGTAGTAGTTGATTTAGTTTGTTACAGAAGATTTGGACATAACGAGGGAGATGAACCTTCATTTACTCAGCCTCTTATGTATAAAAAAATTAAATCTCACCAATCTACAACTCAAGTATATGGAAAAAAATTAATTAATGAAGACACGATATCTTCTGAAGATTTAAATAATTATATTAAAAAATTTAGAGATCTTCTTGAAGATCAATATAAAAATGCAAAAAACTATAAACCTAAAATAGAGTGGTTTGAGGGAACTTGGTCAAGGTATAAACCAAGAAAAGGACAAGATAAAAGAGGCGATACAGGATTCTCAGAAAAAAAATTATTAAAAATATCAGATAAAATACATTCGATATCACCTGAACTAAATATTCATAAAACTATAGCTAAAATTTTTCAATCTAGAAAAGAAACTGTAAAAAAAGGCTATGGAATTGATTGGTCTTCAGCAGAAGCTCTTGCATTTGGTTCACTACTGGAAGAAGGATACCCAGTAAGACTAGTTGGACAAGACACAGGTAGAGGAACTTTTAGTCAAAGACATTCAGTTTTAAGAAATCAAATAGATAATTCAAGATATATACCATTAAACAATATATCGATTAATCAAAAAAAGTTTGAAATTGTTGATAGTTTTTTATCAGAACTAGCTGTTTTAGGTTTTGAATATGGTTATAGCTTAGTTGAACCAAATACATTGACAATATGGGAAGCACAATTTGGTGACTTTGCAAATGGAGCACAGGTAATAATTGATCAATTTATTTCATCTGGAGAAAGAAAATGGTTAAGAGCATCAGGTTTAGTTTTGTTGTTACCCCACGGTTATGAAGGTCAAGGCCCAGAGCATTCATCTGCAAGATTAGAAAGATTTTTACAATTATGTTCAAATGATAATATGCAAGTAATGAATTGTACTACACCTGCAAACTATTTTCATGCTCTAAGAAGGCAGGTGCATAGAGATTTTAGAAAACCTCTAGTTATTATGACACCAAAATCTCTTTTAAGAAATAAATTTTGTGTTTCAAATATAAGCGATTTTTCTAAATCAAATTCATTTCATAGAGTTCTTTGGGATCATGCAGTAGATCCTAAAACCAAAGGCTTTATAAAATTAAAAAAAAATAATGAAATAAAAAAAGTTATATTGTGTTCAGGAAAAATTTACTTTGACTTACTAGCCGCGCGAGAAAAAATAAAAAGAGATGATATAATTTTATTCAGAATTGAACAACTTTATCCATTCCCAGCAAAAAGCTTAGTAAAGGAAATTAAACCTTTTGCAAAAAACGCTAAATTTTACTGGTGCCAAGAAGAACCAAAGAATATGGGCGCATGGTTCTCAGTGAGGGATTATATACAATGGACATTAGATTATATAAAAGCTAATAATAGAGAAATTTCTTATATTGGGAGAAGTCCTGACGCAACACCTGCAACAGGTTATGTAAAAAGACATTTGGCCCAACAAAAAGAAATAATTGATAAAGTTTTTAATTAAAAATGACTGAAAAAATTTTAGTACCGGTTTTAGGAGAGAGCATAACTGAAGCAACTATTTCTAAATGGTTGAAACGCAAAGGTGATACTATAAACGCTGACGAGCCTATTGTAGAATTGGAAACTGACAAGGTTAACCTTGAAGTACCTTCTCCTATA
>CACFUX010000017.1 GCA_902569615.1 uncultured Pelagibacteraceae bacterium
TTTTCTTGGATTTGCTAAATATCCTTTTAAAGTTTCTTCGCTCCAAATTATTCCTGAATCTTTTAAAGCAGAAGAGTATTTAAAATTTTCTATAGACCCTGCTTTTCTTCCAAAAATTTTTACTAAATGAGGTCCAAGTTTATTTTTTTCCTGCTTTATTGAATGACAACTTTTACATTTATTGAATACTTTTTTTCCAGATTCTATATCAGCTATTGAAAAGTTTATATTTGAGACAAATAAAAGAATAGCTAATAGAGTTTTTTTTATCATAAAAAAAGGGAAAGAGGCTAGAATTTTATTTCTAGCCTCTAATATTTTTTTATATTTTGTATTCCTTTGACTTAAAGCTAACGTGGTTAACACCAGATGGTTTGTTAGCTAATTTTCTTATATTTGCCCAAGTTTGTTTATAGTTTGGAATAATTACTTCGTTTACTCCATCGTTTACTACGTTTCCAACAACACCTGTAGGATAAGCGAAAAGCATAAATGTTTCTTTCTTTTTTGCAGTTGGCGTAGGATAAACCATTGCCTGTGTTGAACCATCGTCATTAAACACTTCTACTAAATCACCTTCGGATACTCCAATATTCTTCATATCAGATGGATTCATTTCAATGAATGGGTAAGGCCATCTATCTGTAACAAATTGGTTCTTTCTATCTAGATAAGCATTTTGCCATACATGGTTAGCTCTTCCATTATTGATCAAATATTTAAACTTCTTCTTCTGAGCTTCTTTTCCAGGAGCTTGTAAACCTCTCCATTTTGACTCCTTAAAGATTAGTTTTTTATGATCTTTGCCATGACGGTCGAATTTTCCATCGGCGTATAAACGTTTAACACCAACTAACTTGCCGTCCTTATAATCAATAACTGGTTCTTGAACACCATTATTGCCCATAGCTCTTAATCTATCATAAGTTACAATTTTTCCAGTACCATTGTGGTAGCCATCCATAAAAGCATCTTCTTCGGTCTTCCAGCCATAACCACTGAAACCCATTGCTTCTCCAAGTTTTGAAGCAATGATGCAGTCAGGCAATGCTTGACCTGGAGGATCCATATATCTTTCCGTCAATCTCATTCTTCTTTCTCCATTCATAGACGTTAAGTTCATTTCTCCAGATGTTGCTGCTGGTAAAATAACATGAGCTGCTTCAGCAATGTCTGCTTTGATAATATCTACATCTACTGAAAATAAACCACCTTTTTTAATAGCACCCATAATAGCTTTAACTAATGCTTTACGATCACCATGCGGTACTTCATTCATAGCATCTTTAACTATGTCAGTTCTTTTTTTGTATACACGCTTAAATTCATGAGCGTTTAAAGTTGTTTTGTAATGGTCACATGCCCAAACATGGTGCACTCCACCTTTTCCTTCTATAAGCAACTTATCAACATATGGGGGTTTAGCAGGATTTCCTTCCCATATAAAACCATCTGCTGGTCTAAAGTATCCTTCCTGGTGTCCTCCCATTCTACAACATCCTCCACCTGGTCTTCCAATATTTCCGGTTGCTGCTGCAACGTTAGTTAGAGAACAATTAGTTCTGTAATTATCATTACCCCAAATCAGACCTTTTTCGTAAACGAAGCACGTTCTTCGTCTTTTGTTACCTTTTGGTTTTGCAATCCATTCAGCTGACTGTTGGATTTGTTTTGTAGTTAATCCAGTAATTTTTGCAGCTTCAGATAATGAAGTTTTGTTTCCTTTAACCATTTTATCGTAATCCATTGTGCTTGCCTTAATAAAATCTTTATCAACCCAACCTTTTGAGTCGATATAAGTCATCCAAGCATTGAACAACGCTAAATCTGTTCCAGAATTAATCGCTAAATGCATTACATTTTCTTTTCCCGCTTCTGCTTCTGCTGAATTTATTGTCACCGTTCTTCTAGGATCAACAAAAATCATTCTAGCTGGAGCATGGTCTTCTCCTGGTAATTGTTTCTTCTTTTTATCCATTGATGTTCCACGCATGTTTGGAACCCAGTGATTTAAATAAACATTTGTTTGAGTCTCTAATGAATTAGCTCCTACTGAAACTATTGTGTCAGCAAGCTCAGTATCCTCATAACAATAATTTAACTCACCTACTCCCATATCTCTTGTTCCATGAACTTCAGAGTTATATGCAGGTCTATTATGGATTCTTATATTTTTAATTTTCATTGATTCTAAATATAATTTTCCTGTTCCCCATGTATTTTCATATCCACCACCGGCTCCACCGTGGTCAAAAGCTGATACAAAAAGACCATCTTCCCCTTGGTCATCAATTACAGCTTTAGTTACATCTGCTACTAAACCGATAGCATCGTCCCACGAAGTTGGTTGAAGTTGACCATATCTATAAACAAGAGGATCAGTTAATCTTTGTAATTGTGTACTAGTTGATTGTGAATAATTTAATTCACCTTGTCTTGCTCCTCTAGGAGAACCTAAGCCACTATTTACCACACAATTTTTGTCAGGTTTTATTACTATATTTACATCTTTTCCATTTTGCTTAACTATATTCCACATTGATGGAGAATACCAAGCATCAGAGTCTGCTCCTTGTTGAACAGATAGATTTTCTCCAAAAATATTGTTTGTAGTAGTTCCATCTGCTCCTACATTCCAGGTATAAGCATGATAGCCACACCCAACTATGCAGTAATTACAAACTACGTTATGTTTTTTCGCACCTTTCGGTATTATTGGTAATTTATTTATATTTCTTTTATATGCCATATTTCCCTCCTATAGAACATTACTAAGTCGACCATAAATTAACTCGTCAACTCCTTCAGCGAATATATCTCCTCCACTAGAAACTTTTAATTTAAATTGGGGTAAATTTTGAGTAGCTTGACCCCAAACTTGTAAACCACCTTTTTCTGCATCAAAAACAGAATAATGACCAGGACAATTAAAAACTTTGTCTGCATCGTTATAATTCAATGGATAGCCTTTGTGAGGACACAAAACTGAATATGCTACAATATCTCCATCAGGGCCTACTCCACCTTCAACTTTTGATCCTAATTTCAATAAAACACCAGGTGAGTCTTCGTCAGGATAATTTATATCTAAAGGAACATTTGTTTTTAAATCTTTTACATTTGCTAATTTATTTGAAGGAAAATTTGAAGCTTCAACTTTTTTTGTTTGTAAAATTGTTGCGGCAGCTATAGTCCCCACTGATGCAGCTGATCCTCTTAAAAAAGATCTTCTTCCTTCATCAACTAGTCTTTGACATCTTTTACCAGTCTTTTTCATAATTGTTTTCTCCAATACATTTTCTAAAAATTAAATTGATCTTACTAAAATAAAGTTTTCTATCTAGGACTTATAAAAGATATTATTCATGAAAAAATTTATACTAAAAGTTTAATGAAAAAACTTATAGTAAAATACTATACAACCTTTGATTTAAAGTTAAATTATCTTGTGACATGAGTCTTTATTTACAGGATCATCTACGCAAATTGAGATTTTATTACAATAATATTCAAACTCATTAATTACTTTATCACTTACTTTTACTACTTTTTTTCTTTTATCAATAAAATCATCAACTATAGAAAAATAAGTATTTTCTCCATCAGAAGTTTTTTTTATAAATGACAATCCACTCTCTTTAGTAAAATATGTTCCTTTTAAGCAGTCACTTATAGAAATTTTTTTTTTGTCGTAGTGAGATTTCATTACATTTAGTAATATCACCCAAGTATCGGTGCTATGCATAAAGTATTTTAGTACTTTAGATTTATTTCTTCCTTTTGTAGCTAAATCCAGCAATCTTTGTGAAAACTGGGAAAAGTCAGATTCAGCACACATGCTGTTAACTTTTCCTTTAACATCATTTATGTTTTTTTTAATTTCTTTGCCAAAATGTCCGCTCATTTAAACAAGTATTAATTAACCATATAATCATCTTTACTTTAAATAAATGATTAAATATTCAAGAAAACAAAGAGAAATTCATAAATTAAAAAAAAAATTAAACTATAGGTTGTATATCTAAATTGAATAAAATATTACACTTATGTTTATAATTTTTATTTTTTAATTTAAAATTTGGATCTAAAAAAAGTTGTTAGAATGTAAGATGTTAATATGACAAAATTAAAAATAGTTAATCAAAAAACTTTAGAGGATTGGGCTAAAGAAATTTTTAAAAAAAATTCATTTAATATGGTTGATGTTTCCTCAAAAAAAGAAACCTTTAGAAGAGCTCTTGCGTCAGGAAAAATTTATGTTGGTAAAGAAGTTTTTAATAAGATTAAAAATAAAGAAATGCCTAAAGGAGATCCTATAACTCTTGCAGAGGTTTCGGCTGTATTGGGTGTGAAAAAAACAAGTGAATTAATTCCCTTGTGTCATCCTCTTCCTATAGATCATACTGCAACAAAAATTATCATGAGCGAAAAAGATTTTTCTTTAGAGGTATTTTGCATTGTATCTGCAATTGCTAAAACAGGTGTTGAGATGGAAGCAATTATGGGAGTTAATGCTGCTCTAATAACTATTTACGACCTAAGTAAAATTGTAAATCCACATCTAAAAATTGATAATGTTAAATTATTAATTAAAGAAGGTGGCAAAAGCGGATTATGGACAAATCCAGATGGACTTCCTAAATTTTTAGAAAATATTTTTTAATTATGAAAGTTAAACTTGAGCTTTTTGGAGCAAGTAGAGATTTAAGTGATAAAGATTTTTTAGAGTTTAATCTTGAAAAAAAAATTTCAATTAAAGATCTAAAGAAAAAAATTATTAATTATGTTGATCAAAATTTCAAAGGAAACGAAAATTTCAAAAAAATTATTGAAACATCATCTTTTTGCTCAGAGGATAACAATATTATTTCTGATAACTATAAAATTACAAAAGATCAAAAAATTGGAATTATTCCCCCTATTGGAGGTGGTTGATGCTTCATTCAAAAATAATAGATCTAAAAAAAGAAAAAATAGAGGTTAATAAAGCTGAAGAATTTATATCTTCATCTAAATTTGGAGCTTCATTAATTTTTAAAGGAACTGTAAGGGAAACTAATGAGAATAAAAAAGTAACAGGAATTACATACGATAGTCACGATGCAATGGTTATCAAAAGTTTTGAAGAGATTTATAGTGAAATTGATCAAAAATTAAAAATAAAAGATAAAGCTGTTTATATTGAACATGTTAAAGGATATTTAGGACTAGGTGAAATAAGTATTATTATTGCAGTTGCTTGTCCTCATAGGGCAGAAACTTATATTCTTTCAAGATACATAATAGAAGAAATTAAAAAAAGATCTCCAATTTGGAAAAAAGAACATTATGAAAATGAAGATAGCGAGTGGTTAAAAGGAAATCCTATACAAGCTAATTAAAATCTTTTTTTAAATCTAAATCTTTAAAAACTCTCTTGCTCAAAACTTTTATAAAATTAGTACTTTTTTTTAATCTTTTAACCATAAACTTAGCTCCAAAGTCGCCCCCCATTCTTTTAAACTTAACTAATAATGAACTATCAAAACCTATCGGATTACCAATTTTGTTTTTAAATTTTAATGCGTGAACTAAATGTCTTTTTTTTGATATTGAGTTATATATTTTATTGATATCTGATGTTTTAATAAATGGCATATCAGATTGCACAATTATAAATCCTTTTTCTTTTTTTGATATTTTTTTTAATCCAGTCTTAATTGATGAGGACATTCCTAATGTAAATCTTTTGTTAAATACAAAAATATTTTTTTTATTTTTTTTAATTACTTTTCTTACTTCTTTATTCTGATAACCAAGAACAATAACAATTCTATCAACTTTACTTTTATATAATGATGATAATGAATGATTAATTAAAGCTTTATTTTTAAACTTTTTTATTAATTTATTTTCACCTTTAAGTCTTTTAGATTTTCCTGCAGCTAATAAGATTGCTTTTATCATTTATTAATCTCCAATAAAGTGATGAGATAAAGTTCTAGTTTGGTTTTCAATTCTATGCTCAAATAAATAAAGACCTTGCCATGTTCCAAGAATTAATTTTTTATTCTTTAAACTTAAAGTTAATTGATTGTTAGTAAGGGCAGATTTTATATGAGCAGGCATATCATCCTTACCTTCAGTTGTATGTTTATATAATTTTTGATCCATGGGTACTAATTTATGAAAAAAATTTTTAAGATCATATAATACATCTGGGTCTGCATTTTCTTGAATAACTAAAGAAGCACTAGTATGTAATATATTAATATTTAGAATTCCATTTTGAATTTTTTTTTTATCAACCCATTCTAAAGTGCTTTCAGTAAAATTATAGAAACCTTGTCCTTTGGTTTCAATTTTTATTTCTTCAAAAAACTGTTGCATTTATTTTTTGTAAGTTACAGATACTAATTGAGCAATAATAGATAGAGCAATTTCAGGTGCTGACTTTCCTCCCAGCTTAATTCCTATTGGGCCATTTATTGATTTTATTTGTTCATCACTAAATCCTGTCTCCTTTAATCTTAGACATCTACTTTCATGAGTTTTTTTACTACCTAGTGCTCCAATGTAATAAAATTTTTTCTTTAAAGCATGCTGTAAAGCTGGATCATCTATCTTTGGATCATGTGTAAGTGCAATAAGTGCAGAATTTTCATTAGTTTCTATTTCTTTAAATGCTTCATCTGGCCATTTATTTATAATTTTAATATCTGGAAATCTTTGCTCGGATGCAAAATACCCTCTAGGATCTATAATTGAAATTTCAAAATTCAAACTTTTTGCAAAATCCACTAAATATTGAGCAATATGAACAGCGCCAACGATAATTACTTTTATAGGTCTAATATATGTTTCAACGAATACTTCTGTATTTTCTATAATTCCATTTTTTTTTAATTTAAAAAAATTATCTATTTGATCCTTATGTGTATCAAAATTTTTACTCAATGATTTCTTTGGCTCATATATTTCACTTAATCCATTTTCAAGATTTGTTACAATTGCAAATTCCGTTTTTGAGGCTTTTTTTTTTATTATTTCCTTAAGTTGAGAATATTTCATTTATTTTAAGTAATCTGTTCTAGGTAAACTGCAATTTCTCCACCACAAGCAAGTCCTACTTCCCACGCACTCTCATTTGAAACTTTAAATTCTATTTTTTTGCATGATTTATTATCTTTAATTAAACCCATGCATTCTCTAACAACAGCTGATTCAACACATCCACCAGAAACAGATCCTGAAAAATCTCCTTTTTCATTTACAATCATTCTACTTCCAACTTGTCTTGGTGATGATCCCCAAGTTTGAATTACTGTTGCTAAAACTACTTTTTGATTAGCTTCAATCCAATCATTAGCTTCTTCGAGAATTTTTTCATCAAATGAGTTTTTCATTTGATAAAATATAAATATTTACTAGCAAGCCTCAACAGCTTTTTTTGCCTGAATTACTACTAAGTTTGCTCTATATTCTGCTGACGCATGTATATCAGAATTCATATCTGAACTTTTCAGTTTCATACCTGCAACTGAACTTGCAGAAAAATCTGATTCTAATGCTTTTGATAAATCATCATCATTATATACACATGGTTTTGCTCCAGTAACAGCAACCTTTACCCCGCTTTTGTGTTTTGCTATGTATACTCCTACCACAGCATATCTTGATGCTGGATTTGGGTGTTTTTGATAACTAGATTTTTCAGGAACTTTAAATTCTATTGCTTCTATTAATTCGCCTTTTTTTAATGCAGTTTCAAACATTCCTTTAAAAAATTTAGAAGCTTCTATTTTCCTTTCGTTAGTATGTATTGTTGCTTCTAAAGCTATACATGCTGAAGGATAATCGGCTGAAGGATCATTATTTGCAATTGAACCTCCAATTGTTCCTCTATTTCTAACTTGTGGATCACCAATTCCTTCTGCTAACGAAGCGAGAGAGGGAATAGTTTTTTTGATTTCTTTTGAATTTGCTACCTCTACATGTTTTGTTGTTGCTCCAATAACAACAGACTTACTGCTTACTTTAATTCCAGAAAGCTTTTTTATACTTTTAATATCAATTATATCTTTATAGCTTGCCAACCCTAACTTCATTGAGGGTATTGTGGTCATGCCTCCTGCTAAAAACGCAGAATTTGATGAGGATAGTTTTGATGCCTCTTTACTATCTTTTGCTGAATGATAATTAAATGTTTTCATAACTCTCCTTAAGCTGCTTTAGCGTTAGATTTTTTCATTGATTTACAAGCCTTCCAAACTTTCTCAGCAGTTGCTGGCATTGTAATTTCTTGACCGCCCAATGCATCAATTACTGCGTTCATTACTGTTGGAGGTGCTGCTATTGCTCCAGCTTCTCCACATCCTTTTACCCCTAAAGGATTGGTAGTTGCGTGAGTACATGTATAGCCGATGTTAAACTCCGGGAAATTATCCGCTCTAGGCATTGTATAATCCATATATGATCCTGTCATTAATTGACCTGTCTCATCGTATTCAGCGTTTTCATGAAGTGCTTGTCCTATTCCTTGGGCTAATCCGCCGTGAACTTGTCCTTCAACTATCATTGGATTAACAATTCTTCCAAAGTCATCACATGCAGTATATTTTTCAAGTTTCACTTCTCCAGTATCTGGATCTATTTCAACTTCTGCAATATGGGATCCTGCTGGAAATGAAAAGTTCGCAGGGTCAAAGAAAGATGTTTCTTTAAGTCCTGGCTCTTCTCCTTCTGGTAAAGGAGATTTAAAATCACTATCCCTTGAACCAGGTAAATATAAAGCAAAAGCAACTTCTCCAATTGTTTTCTTTTTATTTGATTTTGCTACTACAAATTCTCCATCTTTAAAATCAACTTCATCAGGGCTTGCCTCAAGCATTTTTGCTGCAACTCTTTTGCCTTTTTCCACTATCTTTTTGCATGCATTAACTATTGCAATTCCTCCTACTGTCAATGATCTAGATCCATATGTTCCCATACCAAAAGTACCTTTATCAGTATCACCATGAACTATATCAATGTTCTCCATTGGAACTCCTAGTTCATCTGCTGCTATTTGAGCAAAAGTTGTTTGATGACTTTGACCGTGTGAGTGTGATCCTGTATAAACTGTTACTTGTCCAGTAGGGTTGAATCTAACTTCTGCTGACTCCCATAAACCTACTCCACATCCTAAAGACATAACAGCCGCTGATGGAGCAATACCACATGCTTCAAAATAAGATGTAACACCTATTCCTCTCAATTTTCCTCTAGATTCTGACTCTTTTCTTCTTGCGTCAAAACCATCATAGTCTGCCATTTGTTTCGCTTTATCTAAACCAGCAACATAGTCCCCTGAGTCTACTGTATGAACTAAAGTTTGTTTAAATGGAAAGCTTTTAGGAAAATTTATTTTTCTAATTTCTGTTCTATCAATTCCCAATTCCATTGCTGCTTTTTCAACAAGTCTCTCGATTGTGTAAGTAGCTTCTGGTCTGCCTGCTCCTCTATAAGCATCTACTGGTGCAGTATTTGTAAAAACTGCTTTAACATTTGAGTAGGCTGCAGGAATATCATAAACACCAGTTGCACATGGGCCAAATAAATAAGTTGGTGTAACAGTTCCAAATACTCTAGCATAAGCACCTAAGTTAGCGATAGTCTCATTTTTAAAACCTAAAAATTTTCCATCTTTTGTTACTGCCAATTCAGCATGTGTAACGTGGTCTCTACCATGAATATCAGTTAAGAATGATTCAGATCTTTCAGCGACCCATTTTATTGCTCTATTAATTTTTTTAGCTGCCCAACTGCAAACTATATCCTCATTATAAACATTAATTTTAGAACCAAAACCTCCTCCAACATCTGGAGCAACAACTCTTAATTTATGTTCTGGAGCTACATTTCCAAATGCAGACATGATTAATCTTGATAAATGTGGATTTTGACTAGTGGTATATAAAGTAATCTCGTCACTTCCTGAGTTATAATCTGCCAAACATGCTCTTGGCTCCATTGCGTTTGGAACAAGTCTGTTATTTATTATATCTATAGAAATTACTTTATCAGCTTTATCAAAAGCTTCTTTTACTTTCTGTCTATCACCTAACAACCAATCAAAGCATAAATTTTTTTCTATACCATCATGAATAGTATCACCTTTCATTGCATCACCAGTACTTGTTACAGCTTTTAAAACTTTATAATCAACTTTAACCATTTCAGCTGCTGCTTTTGCTTCATCAAGACTATCAGCTATGACAATTGCAATTGGATCTCCAACAAAATTAACATTATCTTTAGCTAAAGGTGGATTAGCAGGACATTTCATTTCAGTGCCATCCTCACTTCTAATTGCCCATCCAGCAATTAGTCCGCCAATTTTATCCTCAGCAATTTCATTTCCAGTTAAAATACTAACAACACCAGATGCTTTTGATGCTTTAGAGATGTCTAATTTCTTAATTTGAGCTCTTGCATGTGGGGATCTTACAAATATAGCGTAGGTTTGGTTAACTAAATTAATATCAGATGTGTATCTGCCTTTACCTGTTAAAAATCTTTTATCCTCTTTTCTTTCTACTCTTGATCCTACTAAACTTGCCATAACTTTATATCCCCTTTCTATTACATTTTAGATGATGCTTCTTTTACTGCAGCTACTATATTTTGATAGCCAGTACATCTGCAAATATTTCCTTCCAACCAATCTCTAATTTCTTTATCTGATGGATCTTTATTTTTTTTTAATAAATCTATAGCACTCATGACCATACCTGGAGTACAAAATCCACATTGTAATCCATGCATTTTTTTAAATGCTTCCTGCATTGGGTGCATTTTTCCATTATTAGCTAACCCTTCTATAGTTGTAACTTTTGAGTCTGCTATGTCGGCAGCTAATGTTGTGCAACTCTTTAATGATTGTCCATCAACATGAACTACACAAGCTCCACATTGGCTTGTGTCACACCCAACATGTGTACCTGTTAAATTTAAATGTTCTCTTAAAAAAGTTGACAATAAGGTATTATCTGGAACATCTCTCGCAACCTTCTTGCCATTTACTTCAAGTGTTATTTTAGTCATAAGGTCCGCCTCCTTAATATAATAATATCTTATGATTTTATTGAAATTGTAACAAGTAAAAATAATTCTACCTACACTAGAAGATTTAAAAATAATTATATAAAATAACAATAATTATTAAGGCAACTAATGAATATAAAATAATTTTTTTACTTATTTTATTTGATTTTACATTTTCACTTGTTGAAACTTTTTCTTCTGGCGCATCAGAAACTAAAGTCTCGCTTGATGGAGCTATTAAATCTGAAAATTTTCCAAAAAATATATCTGCCATTTTTTTAGCAGTCATATCTATAAGCCTTGAACCAACTTGTGCAATCTTGCCACCTACATTTGCTTCAACAGTATATGTTAAGTTTGTTTCACCATTATTTATATCTTCTAATTTTACATCTGCTTCGCCAGATGCAAAACCAACAGGAGAATTGCCTGATCCAATAATTTTATAGCTATTTGGTGCGTCTATATTCTTAAGTTCGATATCTCCAGTAAAACTTGCGTTAAATGGGCCAATTTTATTTTTTGCAGTCGCTGTAAACTCAGTATCTGATTTTTTTATAAATTCTTCACATCCAGGGATTGCTTTTTTAAGAATTTCAGGATTGTTTAATGCCTCCCAAACCTTTTGTTTTTCTAATTTTATTTGATATGATCCAGATAGTTTCATTAAAGTAATAAAACTTTAACATAAATTATTATGGATGATAACACAAAAAAGGAATTGCAGTCAGCGGCATTCGAAAGATTAATTGAACATCTTCAAGAAAGAAAAGATGTTCAAAATTTAGATTTGATGAATTTAGCAGGTTTTTGCAGAAACTGCTTATCTAAGTGGTATAGAGAGGAAGCAGAAAAAAAAGGTATTTCAGTATCAGATTCTGAAGCAAGAAAACATGTTTATGGTATGCCTTACTCAGAGTGGAAAGAAAAGTATCAAAAATAATTTCTTTCAGTGATAAAATTTCTACCATTAATATTTATTTTACTATGGTCTTCAGCTTTTATAACAACAAAACCAATAGTTGATTATAGTGATCCTTTTACAGCTTTAAGTTTTAGATTTTTAATTGTTGCAATTGGATTTTATTTATTTTCTTTATATTCTAAACAAAAAATTTTTGTTAATTTAAAAAATCTTTTACCATCGATTTCTACTGGAATATTATTTCATGGTTTTTATCTTGGCGGTGTCTTTTATTCAATTTCGATCGGTCTTCCTACAGGAATTGCTGCTTTAATTGTAACACTACAGCCAGTGCTTACAAATGCACTGGCTGGTCCTGTATTAAATGAAAAAATTACATTAAACAAATGGATAGGAGTTTTTTTAGGATTTATCGGAGCAACTTTAGTTATAGGTTTTGATATAGGTAAAACTTTACCATTCTATGGAATTTTAGCTGTTATTATTTCTTTAATCGCTGTTACTACCGCAACTCTTTGGCAAAAAAAAATAAGTAATAATTTACCTTTATCTGTGAGTAATATGTATCAAGCAATCGGAGGTTTTTTATTTCACTTTGTATTAATTGCTTTTTTTATTCAAAAACCTTTTATAGATTTTTCAACAACTTTTATAATTGCCATGAGTCATCAAATATTATTAGTTTCTTTTGGTGCTTTTACTATTTTAATGTTTTTGATAAAAAAAAATTCAGCAAGTAAAACTGTATCTGTTTTTTTTCTAATACCTCCTGCTTCTGCAATTATGGCCTGGCTATTTCTTGGAGAAAATTTAAGTAATATTGATATTTTTGGATTTTTTATTGCTACTCTTGGAGTTTACATTGCTACCAGAGAAAAAAACTAAATTTTATTTTTCTTTTAATCTAGGAAACAATTCTACAAAATTACAAGGTTTATGATTTATATCTAATTGATGTACTAATATTTTATCCCATGCATCGGTTACACCTCCTGATGATCCTGGTAATGCAAATATATATTTACCATTAGCAAGTATTGCACATGCCCTAGATTGTATTGAAGAAGTTCCTACTGTTTGTAAACTAACAGTTCTAAATACTTCTCCAAACCCAGGTATATGTTTATCTGCAATATCATCTAAAGCCTCTGGAGTTATGTCTCTTCCTGTAAGTCCTGTACCACCAGTTGTGATTATTACATCAATATTTTTCTTTTTAGTCCAATCTTTTAATATTTTTTTAATTTCTTTTTTGCTGTCTATACAAATTTTTCTATCTACTAAATTGTGTTTTGCCTTACTTATTTTTTCTACTAGAATTTTTCCTGATTTATCAGTTTTTAAAGTTCTTGTATCGGTAACTGTTAATAATGCTATATTTACTCTCATAAAATTTTAAATGATTATATTATCAATTTTATTTTTTGTAACTGCTATATTATATGCCAGTGTTGGTTTTGGAGGTGGTTCTACTTATCTTGCTCTATTGTTAATATGGAATATCCCTTATCACATTTTTCCTATAATAGCTTTATTATGTAATATATTTGTAGTTTCTGGAAACAGTTTTAATTACATTAAAGCTGGGAATTTAAATTTAAAATTACTTATACCTTATCTAATTGGATCAGTGCCTTTGGCATTTATTGGAGGATCTTTGCCAATAGAAAAAAACGTATTTGAGATTTTTTTATTTATAGTTTTAGCTATTGCTGGAACACTACTTTTAATAAACTTCAAGTCATATGATGATAATGAATCAACTTATAGAAATATTCCAGCTGTAATATCAATTTTTATTGGAGGAATATTGGGTTTTGTTTCAGGAGTCGTTGGAATCGGTGGTGGAATATTTTTGAGTCCTATACTATTTTTAATTAAAGCTGCTAAGCCAAAACATATTGTTACTACGGCCTCTTTATTTATTCTTATCAATTCTGCATCTGGAATTATTGGTCAACTAACTAAAAATATAGTTTTAAGTGATATATCAAATTATTGGTATTTATTTTTAATGGTAATTATAGGAGGGCATATAGGTAATTATTTAAATTTAAAAATATTCCCAACAAGATTACTTGCATTAATTACATCAGGTTTGGTATTATTTGTTGCAATTAGAATGGGCGTGAAGTTATTTTTTTGATATGGATTTAAATTATTTTAAAAAAACTAGAATTTTAGATGCAGGAATGGGTCAGGAATTGCTCAAAAGAGGACTTGTAACTAAAGGAACTCTTTGGTCGGCGACTTCATTAATAGATAAAAAATTTAATAGTTTAGTAGTTGACGCTCATTTATCTTCTATTGAAGCTGGAGCTGAAGTTATATTAACAAATACTTTTACTACTAGAAGAGTAAGAATGGAACAAAATCAAGTTGGAGATCTTTTTCAATTTGCTAATAAAAGGGCATGTGAACTTGCTATAAAAGCAAAAAAATTATCAAATAAAAATATTTTTATTGCAGGTAGTCTTCCTGCACAAAATGATACATATGAAGTTGATAAAAGACAAAAAAATATAATTGAAAAAGATTTTTTTGACCAGGCTAGTATAATTAATCCTTATATTGATTTTTTTTATTTAGATGTACTCTCAAGTGGAAGAGAAGTAGAAATAGCATTAAATATTATTCATAAATTTGATAAAAACGTATTAGTTGGCTTACATATAAAGAAAAATGGTAAACTTCCATCTGGTGAAACAATAACAGAAATAGTAAAAAAATATAAGGATGCTAATTGGTTAGGAATAATTGCTGCTTGTGTATCTTTAGAAATAATAGAAAAAATTTCGGATGAGCTAAAGAGTTTAGAAATACCATATGGTTTTAAAGCAAACTTATGGGCTGTAGAAGAACCTTTGCCTGTACATAGATTTAATAATGCTGGGCATAATGAAGTAGGAAAAAATCCAAATATAATTTTAGGAAAAAGAGATGAAGTAGATGGTAAAGTTTTTGGTGAATTTGCAAAAAAAATTATTAAAAAAGGTGCAACAATTTTAGGTGGTTGTTGTGAAACAGACTCTTCTCATATTAAAGAATTATCTAAATTGAAGTAACTTTAGTTTTATTTGATGTTTTAACTAAATAAATTCCTAAAATAACTAATAGCAATGAAACAATGACCTTTGAAGTTATTAGTTCATTTAAAAATATATATCCAAGAATAACTCCAAATATTGGAATTAAAAAAGCTACTTGAGATTGGAAAATTACACCGTTATTTTTCAAAATATGAAATCTCAATAACCATGCAATACCAGTTGGAAAAACTCCAAGATATAATAATGCAATCATAGAGTCTAGACTTGGGGACAGATTCCAAGGTTGCTCAAAAAACATTGATATTGGAAATACAATTATTGATCCCCAAATTAATATTGAAGCGGTAACATTTTCATTTTTCTTTTTACTTATTTTTAAAGTTAAAATTCCTCCAATAACATAACATGTGGAACCAAATAAAATTGCGAGAGCATAAAGTATATTCTCTTCATTAATTAAAACTTTATCTGAAAATAAAAAAACAATTCCTGAAAATCCAATTAATATTCCAATACTCTTAAACCAACTAAATTTTTCATTTTCAGTAAAAAAATGAGCAAGAATAGTTGCGCTTAGAGGTGTGGTTGCCATAAGTATTGCAGCAAGATTACTTTGTACTTTTTGAACGCCATAAGCAATTAAAAAAAATGGGATTACCAAATTTATGAATCCAATTGAAGCAAACCATAACCAATCTTTTGAAAATGCTTCAATCTTTATTTTTTTTGCTAAGCATAAAAGTACAACTGGTATAGCTCCAAGAAAAATTCTAAAAAATGCAATTGTTATAGGTCCAAAAGAATAAGTTGCAATTTTAATATTAAAAAATGCAGATGCCCAAATTAATGATAATATTCCTAGCAGTAAATAATCTAGAGGTTTAGGATTTCTCATTCTGATATATCTCTAATTGATCCATTTGTAATTTTACATAAATTTTCAAAATTAATTTTAAATATACTATTTGGATGACCTGCTGCTGCAAAAATATTTGCAAATCTTTTTAATGACTCATCTATAAAAATTTCTATTTTATTTAGATGCCCTATTGGAGAAACTCCTCCGATAGTAAATCCTGTTATTTCTTTTACTTGTTCTGCATTTGCCATGCTTACATCTTTTTGATTTAGTATTTTTTTTATTTTATTTAGTGAGCACCTCTTATCACCTGCTACTAAACATAACAAGAAAGAGGTTTTCGTTCTAAGTAATAAACTTTTAACAATAGAGCCTACTTCTGTTTTTAAACTTTCTGCAGCATCCTTAGCTGTTCTCGCTGAAGTATCTAGAACAACTACTTCCAATGACTTATCGAATTCTTTAAGTTTATTTTGAACTCTTTGAACAGGTTCTTTATTTAATATTTCGTTCATATATTTTTGTAAAATCTTAAGGTTTTTAACATAATTTAGTTAATAGTTATGACAATTTTGCATAGCTGTTATCTTATAATATTGCCTTCTTATTAGTGTTAAATTTGATAATCAAGGCCATCAAATAGTCAGGAGAAATTATGAGTTCAAGTAAGATTTTGAAATTAATGAAAGATAAGGAGGCTGAATTTATAGATTTAAGATTCACCGATCCAAGAGGTAAATTACAACATTTAACTATGGATTCAAAAATAGTTGATGAGGAAATGCTGAATGAAGGAGTATTTTTTGACGGATCTTCAATTGCCGGATGGAAAGCAATTAATGAATCTGACATGATTTTAAAACCTGATTTAAATAGAGGTATAATGGATCCTTATACTTCTCATAATACTTTAGTTCTATTTTGTGATATTTTAGATGCTGTAAAAAAGAATCCCTATGAAAGAGATCCAAGAGGAATAGCAAAAAAAGCTGAAGCATATTTAAAAACAACTGGTATCGGAGATAAAGCCTACTTTGGACCAGAACCAGAATTTTTTGTGTTTGATGATGTAAAAATAAAAAATGATATGAACGAAATCGGTTTTTCTATTGACAGTGCAGAGGGACCATACAATTCAGGAAAAAATTATGAAAATGGAAACATGGGCCATAGACCAGGAATAAAAGGTGGTTATTTCCCTGTTCCCCCAGTTGATAGTGCTCAAGACATGAGAGGAGAATATTTAAAAGGTTTGAAAGAAGTTGGTATTACAGTTGAAAAACACCATCATGAAGTTGCACCTAGTCAACACGAACTTGGAATGCTATTTGGAACGTTAGTTGATCAAGCAGATAACGTACAATTATACAAGTATGTTGTACAAATGGTTTCTCATTCTTTTGGAAAAACTGCAACATTTATGCCAAAACCTGTTAAAGGAGATAACGGTTCAGGAATGCACACGCACCAATCTATATGGAAAGGTAAAACACCAGTTTTTTCTGGTGATAAATATTCTGGTTTATCTCAGACCGCTCTTTACTACATTGGAGGAATACTAAAACATGCAAAAGCTATAAATGCTTTTTCAAATGCTACAACAAATAGTTATAAAAGACTTATCCCAGGTTTTGAAGCTCCAGTTTTACTTGCCTATTCTGCTAGAAATAGATCAGCATCTTGCAGAATACCAATCACATTAAGTAAAAAAGGTGCTAGATGCGAAATTAGATTTCCAGATGCATCTGGGAACCCTTATTTAACTTTTGCATCTATGTTAATGGCTGGTTTAGATGGAATTAAAAATAAAATTGATCCAGGAAAATCTTTTGATAAAGATTTATATGCTTTATCTGAAAAAGAAGTAAAAAAAGTTCCTACTGTTTGTGGATCTTTGAGAGAAGCAATGGAAAGTCTTGATAGAGATAGAGCTTTTTTAAAACAAGGAAATGTTTTCACAGATGATCAAATAGATGCTTATATTGCATTAAAATTTGAAGAAATACATAATTTTGAACACACGCCTCACCCAGTTGAGTTTGAAATGTATTACAGCTGTTAGATTACTTTTTACTTTTTAGAATTTTATCGTCAGCTATTTTATTTTTATTTACACCCTCTTTAATTGTGTAATCTAAAGTACCGTGAGCACCTGCCTCAACTTCTCTACGTAAATTTCTAAATAAATTTTTTTCTTTTTTGTTTTCAGCAAGTTTATTTGAATGTTTCTCTAAATGTTTAGTATCCCGCATGATACTAATTATACCTTAAATGACTCTCCACATCCACATCTTTCAGTTTCATTAGGGTTTTTGAATACAAAAGATGAGGAAAATTCCTCTTTTTTATAGTCCATTTCGGTCCCCAAAAGGTACATTATGGCGCCAGGATCAATAAAAAGCTTAACCCCTTTATCTTCAATTACTTCATCACTTGGATTAACTTCCTTTGTGTATTCCATAATATATGACATGCCTGCACAACCACCTGATTTAACGCCTACTCTGACTCCAACAGCATTTTTTTCTGCTTTTGACATAATTTCTTTTATCCTTAGAGCAGCGTTATCACTTAATGTAATTATTTGTTTCATCATAAATTTAATTCTAATTTTGCAGATTCTGACATCATTGATTTATCCCATGGTGGTTCCCAAACTAGTTTTAAATTAACATCTTTAACTTCTTTTATTTCTTTAACACTATTTTTCACTTCATTTGGTAAACTTTCAGCGACAGGACAATTCGGACTAGTTAAGGTCATATCTATTTTAACATTATTCTTATCATCGACTATAATATCATAAATTAATCCTAATTCATAAATATTGACTGGTATTTCTGGATCATAGATTTTTTTTATTTCAGCAATAACTTTATCTTTTAATTGCATTATACCTCCAAGCTTTCACTGTTAATTTCATTTTGGGATTTTTCAATAGCTGAGGTCAAAGTGTGCCAAGAAAGAGTTGCACATTTAACTCTCATTGGATACTGCTTTACTCCAGATAAGCACATTAATTTTGTTTTTTCATCATCTTTCAAAAGATTGGTATTAATTTCGTCTTTTTCTTTAATCATTTCTAAAAAATCATTTACAATTTCTTTTACTTCTTTTTCTTCTTTTCCTTTTAACAAATCAGTCATTATTGAAGCCGAAGCCATTGAAATTGCACAGCCTTGACCTTCAAATGAAATATCTTCCAATTTTTTATTATCATTTAACTTTAAAAAAATATGAACCTTATCACCACATAAAGGGTTGTGTCCTTTTGCATCTTTATTAAAATTTTCTGTTTTTCTTAGATTTCTAGGATTTTTTCCATGATCTAAAATTATTTCTTGGTAGAGTTCTTTTAAGTTCATTTTAGCTCAAATATTTTTTTACATTTATTAATTGACGAATTCAGTTTATCAAGATCATCCTTACTATTGTAAACTCCTAGTGATGCCCTTGCAGAAGCTGCTATATCGAGTTTGTCATGTAATATTTGACAACAGTGATGACCAGCTCTTATGGCAACGCCATCTTCATCTAAAATAGTTGCTATATCATGAGGATGTATTCCATCAATAGTAAAGGATAGAACAGATCCTTTTGTCTTAGGATTTCCAATTAATTTAACAGAATTATTTTTTCTTAATATCTCCTGGCCATATTCAATAAGCTCTTTTTCATGTTTAATGATTTTATCCATTCCTATTTTGTTTAAAAATTTAATAGACTCATCAAATGCTATCACTTGTGCTGTTGCCATTGTTCCAGCTTCATATTTATTTGGTAAGTCACCGTAGGTTATTCCTTCTTTTTTGACTTCACCTATCATTCCTCCACCACCTTGGTACGGAGGTAATTCCTCTAACCATGTTTTTTTTGCATAAAGAATACCTAAGCCTGTTGGTCCATACATTTTGTGACATGAGATGGCATAAAAATCACAATCTAAGTCTTGCATATCTAATTTTAAATGTGGAGCTCCCTGACAACCATCTACCAATACTGGTATATTTTTTGAGTGAGCTAGTTGAACTATTTCTTTAATTGGTAAAATAGCTCCAGTAACATTTGATAAATGAGTTACTCCTATAATTTTAGTTTTTGGTGTAATTTTTTTTTCTATACTCTCTAAAGTAATTTCTCCATCTTCATTTATCTCTGCAAACTCTATTTTAATACCCTTTGATTTTCTTAAATAATGCCAAGGAACATAGTTTGAGTGATGTTCAAGCTCAGTTAATAAAACCTCATCACCTTCTTTCAGATGATTTTGGCCAAAAGTACTTGCTACTAAATTTATTGCTTCTGTGGCTCCTTTGGTAAAAACAATTTCATTTGCATCTTTTGCATTAATAAATTTTTGAACTGATGTTCTGGTATTTTCATATAAATTTGTTGCAGCAACTGCAAGATAATGAACGCTTCTTCCTACGTTAGAAAATTCTTTAGTATAAAAATCATAAATTCTATCAACAACTACTCTTGGTTTTTGAGAAGAATTAGCACTATCTAAATAAACAAGATCATTATTATGAACTTTGTTATCAAATATAGGAAACTCTTTTTTTATATTATTAATATTCATTGTTTTAAGCTCATAATATTTTTTATTAAATTTTTAATTTCGAGATCTGTAATTTTTTCAATGACGTCTAATAAGAAACCATTAATTAAAAGTTTTTTTGCTTCTTGATAATTTAATCCTCTAGACATTAAATAAAATATTGAATCTTCATTTAAACTTCCAGATGCAGAACCATGAGAACATTTAACGTCATCAGCATAAATTTCCAATTCTGGTTTAGCATTAAATTCGGTATTGTCATTTAATAAAATAGCTTTACTTAATTGATAACCGTCTGTTTTTTGAGCCTTTGAATCAACAAAAATTTTTCCTTGATAAACTGCTTTTGATGTGTCCTCTAAAACACCTTTTATTAATTGATAACTTTTAGTGTTTTCAACTATATGGTTTATATTAGTTTTAATTTCATGATGCTTCGTTTTATCTAAGATAAAAACTCCATTCACAAATGCTGAAGAGTATTTTCCATTAAGATTACAACTTATTTCATTTTTTGTAAATTCTGATCCTGATGATAGAAGGAATATTTCTGTTACACTATTAGAATCTTGATTAATATTACTAAAAGAATATTTTACATTGCTATTTGAATTATTATCTATTTTATAATTTTTTAATATAGCATTTTTTTGAAGATCAAATTTATAATTAATATTTATAAAATTAGTAGTTGATTTATCATTAGAAAATTCAATAACTTTTAATGAACTATTTTCTTCAAGTAATATATCTACCTTTAAATTAATACTTTTTGAAACCAAATCTTTATTTGTAATATTGTATATAACCAAAGGTTTTTTAAGAGAATAATTTTTTTTAACAATTAGTTTGAAAAATTTACTTACAAATGCATTGTTCAAAAAAAGCAAAGAATTATTGGCATTGTTAGATTTTTCTAAAACTAAATCATCCAATATTTCTATTTTATTTTTTTCTTCATAATCGAACTCTATATTTTCAATTCTACCATTTACAAAAACAAGCTTATTATGTTCTAAACCATCAATAAATATAGAACGATCTATTTTATTTGGTTTTGATAAATCGTTATAAAAACTTATATTTTTAATATTTTTAGAAATTATTTGATGAAGATCTGAAAATTTCCAATTTTCTTCTCTTCTGTTGGGAAAACCTTTTTCAATAAAATTTTCAAAATTTTTTCTCTTAATCTCAATATTCTTTTTAGAAAAATTTGATGTTTCTAATAACTTTTCAAAATCTATTTTTAATTGCTCTTCCATTTAATTAAAATTTTCATATCCTTTCTCTTCTAATTCCAATGCAAGTTCCGGACCACCAGATTTAATTATTTTACCATTCATCAACACATGAACATAATCGGGTTTTATATAATCTAATAATCTTTGGTAGTGTGTAATTATTAAAAATGAATTATCTTTTTTTCTTAATGAATTAACTCCATCAGCAACAATTTTGAGTGCATCAATATCTAAACCGGAGTCAGTCTCATCCAAAATTGAAAGTTTAGGATTTAAAATAGACATTTGTAATATTTCATTTTTCTTTTTTTCACCACCAGAAAATCCTACATTTAATTGTCTATTTAATTTTTCTTCATCAAATTTTAATTCTTTTGCTTTTACTTTTACTAATTTTAAAAATTCTATTGCATCAAGTTCTTTTTCTCCTCTAGCTTTTCTAATTGCATTAAGAGATGTTTTTAAAAAAATATTTGTATTTACGCCTGGTATTTCTAAAGGATATTGAAAAGCTAAAAAGATTCCTTTGTGTGCTCTTTCTTCAGTTTCAAGTTCAAATATATTTTTATTTTCAAATAAAATTTCTCCTGAAACATCGTAACCTTTTTTTCCTGACAAAATATTGGATAATGTACTTTTTCCTGATCCATTTGGCCCCATTATTGCATGCACCTCACCTGACTTTATTTCAAGATTAAAGTTATTTAAAATTGACTTATTTTCTATATCAGCCTTCAAATTTTTTATTTTTAACATTTAACCAACACTTCCTTCTAAACTTATTCCAACCAGTTTCTGTGCTTCAACAGCGAATTCCATAGGCAATTGTTGTAAAACCTCTTTGCAAAATCCATTAACAATTAGTCCTACAGCTTCTTCAGGATTTAAACCTCTCTGTTGACAATAATGAAGTTGTTCTTCACTTATTTTAGATGTGGTAGCCTCATGAGCTATATTTGATTCTGGATTTTTATTTTTTATATAAGGAACAGTATGAGCACCACATTTATTTCCCATTAGTAATGAATCACACTGTGTATAATTTGTTGAGTTTTTTGCTTTAGAAGAAATATCAACTAATCCTCTATAAGTCATATCTGAAAAGCCAGCACTAATTCCTTTGGAAATAATTTTACTTTTGGTATTTTTTCCTAAATGTATCATTTTAGTTCCTGTGTCAGCTTTTTGATAATTATTTGTAATTGCGATTGAGTAGAATTCTCCAATTGAGTTATCACCTTGCAAAATACAACTTGGATATTTCCATGTTATTGCTGAACCAGTTTCTACTTGTGTCCAAGAAATCTTGGAGTTTATTCCTTTACATAAACCTCTTTTAGTTACAAAATTATAAATACCTCCTTTTCCATCTTCGTCTCCAGGGTACCAATTTTGAACAGTTGAATATTTAATTTCAGCATCATCTAAAGCAACTAGCTCTACATTTGCTGCATGAAGTTGATTTTCATCTCTCATGGGAGCTGTACAACCCTCTAAATAACTTACATAACTTCCTTTATCAGCGATGATTAAAGTTCTTTCAAATTGTCCTGTTTGAGATGCGTTAATTCTAAAATACGTTGAAAGTTCCATAGGACATCTAACTCCTGGAGGAATATAAACAAAAGATCCATCTGTAAAAACTGCAGAATTTAAAGTTGCAAAATAGTGATCAGTCAAGGGAATT
>CACFUX010000018.1 GCA_902569615.1 uncultured Pelagibacteraceae bacterium
TTATAATTTTTTATAATCATGTTATCGTAATGATGTTCAAAAAATATTAATTTTACATCTTTAATTTTTTCACCAAGCCCCAATAAAGTTTCATTTTCATAACCTTCAGTATCAATTTTTAAAAAATCAATATTCTTCATACTATTGTCAGACAAGTAATTTTTTAATTTAACGATTTTTATATCTAGTTTTCGAAACAAGTTTTTATTACTTTTTTTTAAAAAAAAAAATTTTTTTTTAAAATAGCTTGAATTTTGATCAATATTTTTCATAGTTGAAGATGAACTTTCTTCGAATTGATTAATACTAAATATTTTATTTTCATTTCCTGTTGCTAAATTTTCTATTTTAATTTCGGTATTTGGAAATTTTTCAACAAGTTTTCTATAGTTATAATTTAGGAATTTAAAATTATATGGACTTGCCTCAAAAGAAATTATTTTTTTGACATTTAAGTTATTTAAAAATAATTCTATTGATTCACCATGGTGAGCTCCGATATCTAAAATAATATCAAATTTATAATTTTTATTTTTTTTTAAGAAGTTAATTATTTTTTTTTTGTGAAAAAAATCAAAAATTTTTATTATTAAAAGTGTAATATTATTAATCATTTTTCTCTATATAAAACATAATAATTTAATGATTTCCTTATTTGAATTTTATCTTCTTCTTTGCATTTGATCTCTTTTTTTTTGCATAATTCATAATTTAATATTTTGCTATTTATAAGATAAGGAATTTTAAAATAGCTTTCTTCAACATTATAATTTACATCAATAATTGGTTTATAGTTATAAACTGTAATTTCGTTATGAATTCTATTAATATTTCTTCCTAGAAACACTATTATTGTTATTAGCATTAAAATTTTAAATTTCTTTTTTATACTTTCAATATGTATTTGGTATTTATTTAATCTAATTGATAAAGTCAAAAAAGTTAATGAAATAATAACAGCATATCCTCCATATCTTAGTGCGGGATGATTATAAAACCATTCAAATAATAATAATAATAATACTAGAAATAAAAATTTTAAATTTGGTAGTTGAATTCTCTTTTTCTTTTTTGAATAAAAAATTATTATTACAATAACTACTAGAAGCAAAAGTCCTAATAAAAAATCGGAAACTTTATTGAAGAAATATTTATCAATCCAATTATTTACCCAATTAAAATAGCTAATATATTCTAAAGGATTATTTACTCTATGATTTGGTCCTGCTCCTGCTTTAGACCATAACTCATACCAATTATTAACTTCATTGACTTCAAGTTTACTTATTGACCATGAAAAGTTTTCAAAGCAAGTAAAGCTTACTGGATAAATTAAACAACCAGTATTAACAAAATAATTAAATATAACTAAAAGAAAAAAAAGAAAAAAAGGTATAAAATAACCATTCCCTATAAAAAATTTAATACTTTCATAAAATTTTTTTCTTTTAATAACTTCATAAAACAATATAAAAATTATTATTGAGTAAAGAACATAAAAAGCTTTTAAAGAAATTATTAATCCCATTAATATAAGAATTTTTGATAATATTTTAGGTGGTAAGTTTTTTAGCTCAATAAATAATAATACTTCTATTATTAATAAAAAAATTAAAATTTGTGCTGACTTATCAGTTCCATGTTCTCCAATTCTATAAAAAAAAATATTTATAAATATTAAAACTAATAAGCCAAAATATGTAATATAATTTATTTTATTTACTTTTAAATTATAAATAATTTTTTCCGAAATTATTAAATTCACAAAACCTAATATTAATATTGAAGGCATCATAAAAAGATAAAATTTTATTAATGGCAAATAAAAAATTGAGTTTAGGTAAAACAACGATGAGGGTGTTCTAAAACCAAGATTCAATTGACCTAAACCTACAATCAAATTATTTTGTGTTAAAATATATGTATAGGGAAAGTGATAGTAAGGAAAATCATCGTGCATTTTGTAAATTAATGATGAAATAAATAGTATTAAAAAAATTACAAAAAAATTTATTATATGTGATTTATATTTTTTAAAATTTATTCTTATAAAGTAAAAAAAACTTAAAAAACCAAAAAGCATTATTAGTGAATTATGTAGATAATTATGCTTTAGAAATATTGAACTTAGGTATGAATAAATACTTAAAAAAAATAAACCTTTTAAACCTAAATATCCTATATTATTTGAAATATTATATTGACCAATTGCCTTGGATATTAGGAATCCATAGCCAACAACAGAAAATAAAATAAATATATAAAAAAAAATAAAAATAGCTAAATTTGAAAACATATTATAACTAGTAAAGTTTTATGTATCATATTTATTATAAAAATTAACTTAATTTATATGATAAAAAAAAAATTTAAGATTAAATATGAATATTCTTCAACAAAAAATTAAAGATTATGAATATATTAAAAAAATAAATTTATTAATCATAGCACTTTTACCATTATCATTATTAATTGGTTCTGGAGTAATAAATTTCTTAGTAATACTATTCAATATTTTGTTTATTTTTGAAATATTTAAAAATAAGCAAATAGATTTTTTTAAAGATAAAATTTTTTATTTACTTATATTCATTTGGATTTATCTAATGATAAATGCAACATTTGGTATTAATTTTGAAAATTCACTTGATAGGTCAATTGGTTTTATAAGATTTATTATACTGTCGTATGGAATAAATTATTATTTTAATAAAAATAATAATTTTTTTAAAGACGTTATATTTAAATTTTGGTGTTTAATTTTTTTAGTTGTAAGTATCGACTTAGTTTTTGAAACATTTATGGGATTTAACCTAACTGGAAATATATCTCCAAATCAAGGTCGATTATCAGGCTTTCTGGGGGAAGAATTAAAAATAGGAAATTTTTATTTTGGGTTTGTATTGATTACTCTTTCTTATTTATTCTACAGCTTTAAAAGTAATATTGTTTTATTTTGCTTAGCTGTTGCTTTTATAACAATTGCATTACTAATTGGTGAAAGATCTAACTTTATCAAAATATTATTTATAGTTTCTTTATTTTTATTTTTTTTTCAAGATAAAAATTATTTAAAAAAAGTCATAGTTATATTTATTTCATTTTTATTATTATCATTAATTATTTATTCAAATAAAAATTATAAAGAAAGATTTTGGGTTATGTTGTTGGAGCCATTAATTGAAAAAAGTTTAAATCCAATTGAATCTTTAAAATTTTCACCTTATGGAGCTCACTATGATACAGCTTACAAAATTTTTAATAATTACAAACTTTTTGGAGTGGGACTTAAAAATTTTAGAATTGAAAGTGGTAATACCGAATATAGAAATAAAGAATTTATTTTTACTGATGCAAGACAAACTACACATCCTCATCAATTACATTTTGAAATTTTATCTGAAACTGGCTTAATAGGATATATTCTATTTAGTACATTTTTTTTTATTTCAATTTACAGATATTTTAAATCACAGAAAAAAAATTATAATTTATTTAAATTTTCTTCTTTGTTATTTTTAGTTGCTACTATTATACCTTTTTTACCATCAGGAAGTTTTTTTACTACATATTCTGCTACTATATTCTGGATAAATTATAGTTTTTTAATATCAAAAGATTAATTCTTACTCAAAAATCTGAAAGTAAATAACCTAAAATATAAATATCCATATACAATTATACAAGTAAAAATAAGTGTAATTTGAAGTTTTGAATCAAATATATTTAATGAACCAACGATAAAAATTCCTAAATTAAAAATATTTATAATTATACTTGAAAGATTATTTGCAAACAGATGTGAATAATTAAACTTTTTTTTCAAATAATTAAATAACAATTGATGAAAATGTTTATTATCAGCTTTTAAAGGTGATAAATTAAATTTATATTTTCTAATAATTGAAAATAAATTTTCGAAACATGGATACCATAGTAAAAGAACAACAAAAAATGGGGAAATATTAGTAAAATTATTATAGGTAACAATAAGTAAAGTTGCTATAGAGAAACCTATTAAATAAGACCCTGAGTCTCCTAAATATAATTTATTAAAATAATTAAATAAAAGTAAATATACAAAAATTATTAAGTAAATAGATAAAAATATATTTAAATTTAAGAAATTATCATACAAGTTAAGATATAATAAAATACCAGTAATTATAGTATAATATCCGAGACTTAAACCATTTAATCCATCTATAAAGTTTGATCCATTAACAACAATTAGTAAACAAAATGTAACAAAAAAATATGAAAAAATTTTATTTTCTAGAAAATAATCTAAAAAAAATACTCTTACATTTGATATACTTAAATCATAATAAACTACAAATAGAAATATAAAAAAAATTTGAAAAAAAAATCTTTTTTTCGCAGATTTTAAAATTTTTGCGTCTGAAAGCAGTCCAATAAAAAAAATTATAATAAAAATAAAATAATAATTTTCTATTTTAAAATTAAAAATAAAAATACTTAATATAGCAATTACTATTCCACCAGATAAAGGTATACTTTTTTTTTCAACAAAGAGCTGATGTTTGTCACCTGTTATACTTAGCAATATTTTTTTTTTATTTAGAAAGAAATTAATTATTAAAATTAAAACTGGTGTTAATAAGATATAATAATATAAATTCATTTATTTCTTCAAAAAATTAAGACCTAAACATATTAGATAATAGAAAGATTTAAAAATATTAAATTTCATATAATAATTATAAACTTTAAAACCATCAAATATCTTTTGAATTGTAGAAGATGATAAAGAATTTTTTACTTTTCTCCATAAAACTAAATCTTTATTAAGCCCATAAATACTAATTCCTTCTGAAATCAATTTAAGCCACAAAACAAAATCTTCTTTTGTTCTTAAATCAGGAAATCTATTTGATTTAAGAATTTCCTTTTTAAACATAACTGTTGATAAACCAATATCACATGATTTAATAAGATCTTTTATATGAAAAAAATTTTTTGCTTTTCTAGAGGAAATATATTTGTTTTCTTCGTCAATAATTTTATATGATGTATGTGAAAAATCTATATTACCACTAATCATAAAGCTTAATTGTTCTTCTATCTTATTTTTTATCCATTGATCATCTGCATCAATAAAAGCTATATAGTTTCCTTTTGACTCTTCAATACCGATATTTCTTGATATTCCTGCGCCTAGATTTTTATCATTAAAAATTAATTTAATTCTTTTATCATGTGATATTAAATTACTTAAATATTCAAAATCCTCTTTTTCAGGATCATCATAAATAATTATAATTTCTAAATTATTATAACTTTGGTTTAAAACTGAACTTAGAGTATCTGCTATATATTTTTTTTTTTTGAAATAGGGTATAATTACACTTACTAATTTCATAAATCTTATGTTATCAACTTATATCTATCACAATGTATAAAAATAAAGATAAAAAAAAAATTATATTTTTTATGCCTTCATTTGAAGGAGGTGGTGTTGAAAAAAATATTACTATTATTGCTAATTACTTTGCTAAAAAAAAACAAGATGTTTCCATAATTACAGCTTCAAAGCACTCTAAAAAACTTATTGATAATTCAATAAATTTAATTAATCCAAAAAGCAATTTCTGGGATAATTATGGAAGAATTCCAAAATATTTTGTCTGTATTTTGCTCCTCCTTTTTGAATATAAAAATAATAAAAATTTCAATGTTTTTTGTTTTCAGAGCAATATTTTATGCATAATTTTTTGTAGGATCTTTAATATAAAAATAATTGTACGTCCAAACTCTTCACCTTCAGGATGGTCAGAAAATTTCATAAAAAAAAAAATATTTTCCAAAGTATTGTCTTGGTCTAATATAGTAATAGTCAATAGTCTAGAGTTTAAAAAGGAATTAAAAAAAAAATTTAATCTTAAAAGTATTTGTATTTATAATCCGTTAAATATAAATGATATAAAAAAATTATCAAAAGAAAAAATTAATTTTAACTTTTTCAATAAAAGTTATTTAAATTTAATATCAATTGGAAGATTAGTTGATCAAAAAGACCATATAACCTTATTAAAGTCGATTAATTTAATAAAAAATAAAATCAAAGTAAAATTGTTAATTTTAGGAAATGGTAATCAAAGATTAAATTTAGATACTTATATTAAAAAAAATAATTTAGAAAAAATTGTAAAAATTAAAGATCGTGTTTTTAATCCTTATCCCTTTATTCTAAAATCTGATATTATGATTTTGACATCAAAATTTGAAGGATTACCTAATGTGCTATTAGAGGGGTTATCATTGAATAAATTTATTATTTCCTCAAATTGTCCAACGGGACCAAAAGAAATATTAGATAATGGAAAAGGAGGGCTTCTTTTTAAAGTTAACGATTTTAAAGATTTAGCAAAAAAAATAATAATTCATAAAGAACAAAAAAAAAAGTTAAGTAAATTAAAAAAGTTCGGAGTAAAAAGATTGTATAGATTCGACTACAAAAATAATCTAGAAAAATACTATAAAAGTTTTAAAGAATTATAATTATTTTAAAATTTTATAAATTATATTTGTTAAAATAAAATCAAAATTAAACTTAAAATTAAATTTTCCTTTAGAAATTTGATTTAAATATTTATATGAATCTAATCTTCTTCTAAACCAATTTTTACTAAAAGTAGGATATTTTTTAGATTCACCATAAGGCTGATATATGGTTAGATTCTCATTAAATGAAAAAAAAGAATTATCTATAAAATATGAAAACACTCCTAGTCTAAAATCTAGCCATACATCCGAATATTTATTCTCTAATGACAAATTAGATTTAATAAATTTATTTATAAATTTTTTTCTAAAAGATATACAGCTAGCAGGTGCAAGATAGGGCCAAAAACTTAAGAAATTATTTTCATTTTTTTTTAAAATTGATTTATTTTTATTAAAAAAAATTTTTGGTAAATTTTGTATGAAATTTATTTTATTTTCTGTTTTATATATTTTAACAATTTTAAAAATTTTGTTTTTCAAAAAATAATCATCACTATCTAATAAAAAAATAAATTCACCTTTGCATCTACTAATTAAATTATAATAACTATTTTTTGCATCTATTGCAGCGATATTGACTTTTTTTTTCTTATTAAAAAAATATTTAATTTTTTTATTTTTATTATATTTTTTAAGAACATTTTTTGATCCATCTTCTGAATTATCATCAAATATAAGTATTTCTAAGTTATTATAAGTTTGACCTAAACATGAAGAAATTGCTCTATCCAAAAACTTAGCATTATTATAATTAATTATTAATATAGATACTAGATTTTTAATTTTCATAATTTAAATCTGATCAATTTTTTATTTGCCAAATTCTATTTTTTTTATACCAATCAATTATTTTTGGTAATTCTATAAAAATTTTTTTTTCTATCTTTAAATTTAAAAATTTTAAAATTTTTCTATTGTCTCCATGTGTTTTCAGGACCTCAATTTTATTCCTTTTCCTATAAATCAATAATGGCTTTGTTTTAACTTTATCAGATATTAATTTAACCAATTTATTAATAGGTACTGTTTTTTTTGAACACACGTTAAATATATAAAAATTATCTTTTATATTTTTTTTAATTAATCCTAATATAATTTTAACAACATCATCTATATGAGTATAATCTCTATGGTGATTTCCTTTATTAAATAGGTAAAATTTTTTTTTATTGAACAATGAGTTCAAAAATTTAAAAATAAACATATCTGGTCTTCCATGAATTCCATAAATTGTAAAAAATCTTAATCCTAATATTTTCATTTTTGATATATGTGAAAAGTCCTTAGCGATATCTTCGTTAATTTTTTTTGATGCAGAATAAATATTTTTAGGATTTATTTTTATATTCTCTAATAGAGGAAACTTCTTTTTATCGCCATAAACTGAACTTGAGGAAGCAAAAATAAATTTTTTAACTTTATTATTGTTTGACAAAGAAATTATATTTAAAAATCCTATAAAGTTACTTTTAAAATATGAATCTGGCATCTTTAGTGATTCTCTAACTCCTGCTTGGGCGGCAAGATGAATAACAGTTTTTATTTTATTCTTTTTGAATACTTTTTCTAATTTATTCTTATTAGTAAGATCTATTTTATTAAATTGAAAATTTTTAAATTTTTTTAATTGTTGAAGTCTTTTTTTCTTTAATTTAATCGAATAAAAATTATTTATGTTATCAACTCCTATAATTTTTGATTTTTTATATTTTTGACACAAATAATTACATACATGAAATCCTATAAATCCAGCTGATCCTGTAACTAAATAATTCATTTTTTTTTTGACTCTTTAATAACTCTTAAAATTCTTTTTGAAAGTCTTAAAAAGTGAATAATCCAAACTATTAATTTATTTTGGTGGTTGTCTAATCTTATTTGTGTATTTTCATTTAAAAAGTCAATATATTTTAAGGAAGATGAAAAGCCATGTGGATTAAAATACCCTAACACTTCATTCTTTTTTGTTGCAGCTCCAATCATTTTTTCTTTTACAATCATTCTATAAAATAAATCATAATCTGAAGAATATTTATACTTAGTATTATAATATCCCAATTTTTTTTGAGAATTTTTTTTTATAAAGAAGCCAACTGAATGTGTAGTATAAAAATTAAAAGTCCAATAAATTTTTCGTGGATAGAATCCATATCTTAAAGAGAATTTATGAACTGTTCCAAATAAAAAATCAATTTCAGGTTTGTTTTCAAAATATGATTTTACAATTTTTAGTGCATCCTCATAAAAATAATCATCTGAATTTAAGATACCAATAATGTCTCCAGAGGCAGCATCAATTCCCTTATTCATTGCATCATATATGCCATCGTCGTTCTCAGAAATAAAATGTGAAAAATGTTTTTTATATTTGTTGATAATATCTAACGTTCCATCAGTAGAGTTACCATCAATAATTATATGCTCATAATTCTTGTATTTTTGGTCTAATAAACTAATAATATTTTTTTCAATATAATTTTTATTATTTTTTACTACTGTAATTATTGAAATTTTTGGATTCTTCATTTTACTATTGGTAAATTTTGATAGATTCAAATTAATATAATAAATAAAATTTATTTCTATGCAAATTTATTACTGGTGTCCATATCTTACTAATATTGCTACAATTAATGCTGTAAAAAGATCTGCTATTTCAGTAAAAAAGTATAGCAAAAAAAACCCTGAGGTTTCAATTATTAATAGTTCAGGTGAGTGGCTTTTTTTTAAAAATAACGATTTTGGAATTAAAATACAAAGTACTTTGAAAGATATTAATCTATATAAATATCTTCCTAAAGAAGGTTTTGTTTTTAGCCGATTATCATTTTTAATTATTTTTATATTAAATTTTTTTCCTCTTATTTTTAAGATAAAAAAAAATAAACCAAACTTTTTAATTATACATCTGTTAACTTTTTTACCGATTGTCTTAAGTCCTATTTTGTCTAAAAAAACAAAAATAATTTTAAGAATTTCTGGATACCCTGAATTAACACTTTTTAGAAAATTGCTTTGGAAATTTTTTTCTAAATATCTTTATATAGTTACAACTCCAACAAAATTAACAAGGGACTATCTGATTAAAAATAAAATTTTTGATAAAGAAAAGATCAAAATTTTAAAAGATCCAATAATTGTTGTTAAAGAAATAAATAAAAAAAAAAAATTAACAAGTAGTTTAATAACAAAAGAGGATTACTATGTTTCTGTAGGTAGATTAACAAATCAAAAAAATCATATTTTTTTGATTGATACTTTTGCTAAAAATATTAAAGAATTTAAAATTAAAAAATTATACATAATAGGATCAGGAGAAAATTTTAATATTTTAAGGAATAAAATTAACTTTTATAAAATGGAAAATAATATATTTTTAATGGGTTTCCAGAAAAATGTTTATAATATAATAAATAACTCATTTGGTTTAATTTCTGTTGCTAGTTATGAAGATCCAGGATTTACTTTAATTGAAAGCGCATTTTTAAAAAAAAAAGTTATATCTTCCTTAGTGAAAAATGGACCTTTAGAGATGAAGGAATTTGGTAATACTGGTTATTTTTTTGAATATAATAATGAAATAGACTTTGTCAAAAAAATTATAGAATCTGAAAAAGCGAATAATGCTGAGTTAATTAAAAATGCATTTAAATTTAGTAAAGAATATTCTTTGTTTGAACACTACAAAAATCTTAATAAAATTCTATTTTAAATTCTATTAAATAAATTCTTAAAAAGTTTTATATTTTTATTAATTGAAAATTTATTTATATTTTTTCTACAAATTATTTCTTTTTTATAAAATGTCGAAGGATCTTTAAAAAATTTATTTATTAAGTTAGAAAGTTCTATATGATCTTTTTTCTTGAAAATATATCCACCTTTTCCTGAACAAAGTATTTCTTTCGATCCTGATTTAAAATTTGAAGATATTATAGGCAAACAATTACTTGCGGCCTCTACCATTACGGTGGGAAGTCCTTCATATAAAGAGGATAAGATAAATAAGTCAGCTTTAGCATAATACTTTTGAAGATTAGTTTTGTTGTCTATTATTTTACAATTTAGACTATGATTGTTTATAAATTCATTTAATTTTATTTTTAAGGGCCCATAACCAATAATAATTAATTTTATTTGATTCTTAAACTTACTTAAATTAATAGCCTTTAATAAAGTAATTTGATCCTTTTGATGAGTTAGTCGTGCAATATTTAAAATTTCTAATTTCTTTTTTGATTTATATTTTTTTTCTCTTTTTATTACTTTTTTGAAGCAAGGATTATAAATTGTATAGACTTTTCTATTTATATATTTTTTAAGATCCATACTAGATTCAAGGCTATTAGTGACTACAATAGTAGAATATTTATAAAGTAATTTGATAAAAATTAAAATTATTTTTTTTTTAAAAAAATCAATAAAATTTTTGTGGTACTTTAATTCATTTAAATGATTAATCTCATAAGTTATTGTTTTAATATTTAATCCTAGTTTAATAAACAATATTGACCAAACATTTGCAAAATATTGCATTGAAAAAAATATTTTTTTTTTATTTTTATCATTTTTAATAATTTTTATTATTTTATAAAAGCTAAAAAAAGTTGAGATTGAATTTAGCTGTGTGTATTTTATTTTATTTTGAGGTAATTTTTTTGTTTTATTAATTGTAAAGTACTCAACTTCATAAGAATTTAAATCTATTGAATTAATAATTTTATTAATAGTTGTATCTGCACCGCCTATACCTGGGTAGGGATTAAAAAAATAAACTTTAGTTTTAGTATTCATTAATTTAAAAAATTTATTTTAAACAACTTATAGGGTATTCTATAAACTGGAAATGATGCTACATCGCCAGTCACAACTGTTTTTGGATTCCATGTTAAACAAAATACTATAAATATTGTTACGAAAAAATTTTTCTTTATTAGATTTAATTTATTTTTTTTTAGGTTTGTAATATTAATTTTAATAAAACCATTTTTTACAAGAAATAAAAATAGAATAAAAGTCATTACATAGCTAATATGAACCCATCTGCCCCAATCATATCCCATAGCAAACAATAATAGAACTGGACTTAGCAATATAAGAATAATTCCAAGTACATTTAAGAAATTTATTTTATCAATAATTGAAATTTTTTTATTTTTTAAATTTGAATTATAAAAAATGAAGAATAATGGACCAAAGCCAATTAAAATTATTAAAAAATACCTAACAAACACCTCCAGAGAATAGCTTGATAAATTTCCTTGAAATTGCTGAATTAAAGTAGATTTATCATTTAAAAGTGCACAAGACATATAACAAATTTCGCCAAAATTTTTTTCTAAAAAATTTGACATTATTAAGTGATTTGATTGGGTTATAGGAAAAAAAATAAAATGTAGAGCAATTATAATGGTTGGGATATAATATAATAATTCCTCAAAAATTTTTCTAATATTTTTATAAATTTTATTTACTAATAAATCTATAAAGAACCAATATAGTATAAAAAAAATTACAGGTTCCCAAATTAACATACAAAGAGGTAAAATTGTTAATTTAGAAATTCTAAAAATATGGACTTGTTTTATTGAAATTGAACAGTGTAAAATAAAAAGTATAAAAATAAAAATTTCTTTTCTAGCCAGTACTTCAATCTCTGCTACTGGATATAGTAAAAAGATTGGAGTAAATAAGGCTAATATATAAAATCTCTCTAAAGCGAAATTTCTTACATAAAAGAATACACTTAAATAAAAAAATAATACTATTAAAATTTGTAAAGAAAGAATTGAGTCTCGTAAATTAATATTAAGTATCTCTGCAAAATTTATTGCAAAATGTCCAATTAAACCTCTTTTTGTAAAACCTCCATTATAATTAATTAACCATTCTGATATTGTTGAATCATTTCCTACGTCATGTTTAATAATTAAAAATGAGACTGCAAAAAAAAATAAAAATGATAGGTATAAAATTAAGTAGTTATCTAATCTAGAATTTTTTTTGATAAAATGATTTATCATTACATTTTAGGCTTACGTTTAATTAGCAGAATATTTCTTATTATATTTCGCAATCCAAATAATCTATTTTCTATTTTTTTGGCTTCATTTAACTTTTTATCTTTTAGTTTTAAAATATTAGCATTTCCAGTACCATTAAAATTAAATTCTAACTGTATATTTTCTAAATTTGCATAATAAATCTCTATAATTTTAGAGAATGTTTTTCTATTTATTAACTCAGAATACTCATTATCTTTAAATGAATTTTTTACGTAAGGAAGCCAATTAATATCATCTATAAAAATTCTTCCATTTAATTTTAGGAAATCATAATAAAAATATAATATTTTTTTAATATGATTAGGCTCATGTAAACTATCAATATAGATTACATCAAAACTTTTATTTTTTATTTGATCCATCAATTCAAAATTATCATCTCTACTTTTTATAAATTTCCATCTTTCATTTTTAAATAAATCAGAATGATCGTTAATATCAATTGAAGTTAGTGTGCCATCCATATTATCACAAACCTCAAGAAACATTTTAGTTGACCTTCCATGCATAACACCAAACTCTAAGATATTTATATTTTTGATATTACTAATAAAATTTTTTATATAATCAAGTTTTGGATAATATAAAAAATCTACATGATTTAGATGCTTCATAATTTAAATTAAATTATTTTTTCATTTAATAAATTTTCTAAAAGATTTTTACTTTTTGTTTTAGCTGCCCAGTTTAACTCTTTTTTTATTAAGGCTGGATTTGTACAAATTTTTTTTATTTCTGCTGGTCTTGAAAAATTACTATTATTTATTCTTATAAATTTTTTGTCAACATTAGATAATTCAAACATTTTGTAAATTAATTTTTTAAGTGAAGATATTTCGCCTGTTCCAACTACATAATCTTTTTTTTTGCTGGATATATTTATTTTGTGAATAGCTGCTGAAAAATCTGGAGCCCATCCCCAGTCTCTAAATACTGAAATATTCCCTAAATATAATTTTTCATTTTTTTTTCTATTTTTTAAAAAATTTACAACTTTTTTTAAAACAAAATTATTGTTTCTCAATGTAGATTCATGATTTGAAAGAATTCCACTTTTTGAATGTAATTTATAACTTTCCCTATAAAATTTTGTTATCCAAAATGCAAAAGATTTTGACCTTCCGTATGGGCTTATTGGGTTGAATTCATCTATTTCTTTTTTATATATTTTTTTTGAGTATCCAAAACAATCAGTTGAACAAGAATTATATAATTTTGATTTTAAATTATTATTCCTTAAAAACTCTAGTATATAAAAAAGAACGCTAATATTGCTTGAGTAAGTTTCAAATGGAAGTTTGTATGACAAACCTACTGAAGATTGTCCTGCAAAATAATAAATTTCATCTGGTTTTTTTTTTTTTAATTCTTTTAGAATAGCAATAGGATTATTTTCGGAGTATTTTTTTAATTTTATTTTTCCAATTAAATTAGTCTTTTTTAAATTTTTTAAGTTTTTATTTGATGTTGATCTTGTAAAGCCCAAAATTTTATATTTTTTTTTTAATAGATATAAACTTAAGTAACAACCATCTTGTCCAGTAACACCAATAATAAAGGCTAATTTATCTTTTTTCATACAAATTACTTCAAATTTATATGTTTATAGTTTAAAAAATTTTTAAAAAACACAAAAATAATTTTTAAAAGTTATTACTTAATTATTTATAAAATGCATAAAACATTAGTTTTTACCGCCACTTATAATGAAGCAGAAAATATTAAAGAATTTATAGATGAAATTTTTAAAATAAATAAAAACATAGATCTTTTAATAATTGATGATAATAGCCCAGATAGAACTTATGAAATTGTTGAGAGTATTAAATCTAATAAAAATAATATTTTTTTAATAAAAAGAAATTCAAAACTTGGCCTTAATACAGCACATATTCTTGCTTATGAATATGCTTTAAAAAATAAATATGAAAAATTAATTACTCTTGATGCAGATATGTCTCATGAACCTAAAGAAATCCCTAATATAATTAATTTATTAGATAATAACCCTTTTGTAGTGGGATCTAGATATATACGGGGTGGCAAAAATGATATGTCTCCTATAAGATATTTTATAAGCTCATTTGGAAATAAACTAATAAAATTTTTACTTAAGTCAGAAGGTACTGAATTCACAACATCATACAGAGGCTTTAATTTAAATAAACTTTCAAATTTCCACTTTAATCAAATAGAAGCTAAAGGTTATAGTTTTTTTATGAGCACAGTAATAAATTTAAATAAAATGGGATACAAGAGTTTGGAATTTCCTATTCATTTTAAAAATAGAAATTTTGGTAAATCAAAAATTCCAAAAATTGAAATATTTAGAACTCTGTTTACATTGTTTAAATTTTATTTTAAAAAATGAATAAACTTTAATTTATGATTCAACAAAAAGTAAATAAATTTATTTTATTACTTATATTTTTTTCGTTTTGTTTTTCATTGATAGTTTCAAAACATTACTTATCTAAATACGATAAATTATCTAAACATGAAGGACATATTTACCATCAAATGATCAAAGCTGATCCGTTAAGATATATGGGTCATGGAGATGAAATCAGCCAAAACATAAAAGAAGGAAAAAATTTCTTTAAAACCGGTAGAGAAAATTACACAAAATATTTACCTCCAAGAATCGCATCTTTATATTTTTTAATATTTAATGAGAGTTTATATGATAAAAAAACTGGTTTGATTAAAACAGGAATTTATTTTCCATACTTATTTTTGCAATGTTTATTTTTTTACTCATCAATTCTTTATTTTTATTTTGTTATAAAAGATAAATTTAGTAGTAAAATAAATTTTTTTATAATAGGTTTTTTATCTTTAGAGCCAACAATTTTTCAGTACCATGGCACATTTTGGTCTGAGTCAATTTTTTTTTCTATTCAAATATTTATATTAGCTTTTTTATTTAAGGAAAAAAAAAATAATTTAAATTTTTTAATTATGGGAGCTCTTATCGGAATTTTGAGTCTACAAAAACAATATGCTATTTTCTTTATTATACCAATAATTTTAGGTTATTTAGTATTTGAAAAACAAGAAAAATTAAAAAAAATATCTTTTTTAATTTTTGGTTTTTTCATTTTGCAGTTTTTTTTAGGAATTAATAATTACGTAAGATCAGGAAATTTTCATGTTTTAACAGCTGACATGAAGCATGGAGCACACATGGATTTAATTGCAAAAGTTATGTCAAAAAAAATGAATATTACTTCAAAAGAATTTAATATTATTGAAGGTAAAGCTGCAAAGTTATGGTTAGATGGTAATAAAATAACTTATAATCAGAATGATGAAAGTCTAATTGAGGAAAAAAGTCTATATAATTATAGAGATACTATACTAAATGAAAGTGATAAAGTAAATTTCGATAATTTTATTGCAGAAAGATCAATAAAATATTTTAAAGAAAATATTTTTGATTTTATAAAGTTTATTATCAAACAATCAATGCACGTGATGCTTTTAAATCCTTTTCATATATATTCTGATCATAATTTTGTTTCTGGGGAGATTTACTATTATTCTGAACTACACGATAAGTTAATACCTTACAGAATATTTTATACAATTTTAATTTACTTTATTTGTATTCTTGGAATTGTAGAATTATATAAATTAAAAAAATATGAAGAATTATCATTTTTATTTTTATCTTTATTGTATTTTTATTCTCTAGTGTCGTGGCATGGTAACACTAGATATTTTGTGCCTTGTGTAATTTATTTATCTATATTTTTTTCATTTGGAATTGTAAAAATATCAACTTTTTATAAAAAGTTAGTTTGAGGTAATTTTATTCAAACAATTAGATATGTACTTTATTTGAGTTTTTGTTAAATCTAAACTTGAGGGTAAATATAAACCATATTTAGATATTAATTCAGACTTCTTAAACTTTTTAGATTTAAAAAAAGTATAATTTTTAAAAATATCCTGTTTATGCATAGGCCAGAAAAATGGTCTTGATCCTATATTAAATTTTTGTAATTTCTCCATTACTTTTTTTCCATCTAAGCCTAATTTTCTATTTTTAATAACTACTCCAATTACCCAATATATATTTTTTGAATATTTATTCATAGGTGGTGGTATGAATAAATTTTTATTTTTACTTAAATATTTATAATATGTTTGTCCAACAAAATGTCTTTTTTTTATGATGGAATTAATTCTTTTTAATTGACTTATGCCTAAAGTAGCCTGAATATTTGTCATTCTATAATTCCAACCAATGTCATTATGATTAAATCTGTTTTTTTTACCAAAGCATAGGTTTCTATATTCTTTAGCTTTTTCATAAAACAATTTATTATTTGTTGTAATCATACCGCCCTCGCCTGTCGTAATTTGTTTATTGGCATAAAAACTAAAAGTACTAATATCTCCAAAACTTCCACATTTTTTTTTAAAAATTGTTTGACCTAAAGCTTCAGATGAATCTTCTATTAAAAAAATTTTTTTTTTTTTACAAATTTTTTTTAAAATATCCACTCTTGTTGGATAATTGTATATATGAGTTGCTATTATAGCTTTTGTTTTTTTGGAAATTAATTTTACTGTTTGATTTATATTCATGTTCCAATCTTCAAGATTACAATCAACTAGCTTTATTTTAAGCCCAAGTCTTATAGCTGGCAAAATAGTAGATATTATTGTGAAGTTTGAGATAATGATTTCATCACCTTTTTTTAATTTTAGAACTTCTATTGCTATATCTAAAGCTGCTGTCCCGCTTGAAACTGCCACTCCATATTTATGTCCAATATAATTTGAAAATTTGTTTTCAAAAATTTTAACGTTTGGACCTTCGGATGAAATCCATCCAGAAGAAATTATCTTTTTGACAGAGTTCACATCTGATTTATGAATTAACGGCTTATTTACTGGTATAAAATTTTTCAAATTATTAAAATCTTTTTTTGTCTTTTGTCCCGATAAAAGGTCCTTGTTTTACTTCAAGCATTTCGGTTTCTTTTAAAATTTTAAAACCATGAGCACCTGAAATAATTAGTATCATATCTTTTTCATTTAAAATTTTTGATTTAACATAGCTTTTTTTTTTATTATAAAATAACACTTTTATTTTACCTTTAAAGATAATCAAAAACTCTGACATATCTTTTATTATTTTTCCCCTTTTAAGATGATAATGCGGTTGAATATTATGTTGTGATTTATGTGACATGAAACCAACTTGAAGATTAAGTTCTTTAGATGTAAAAAATTTTATTCCTCTAAATTTTTTTTTTTTATACTTAAAAACCTTTGCGACAGTTTTTTTATCAATTTTAATATTTTCAACTGAGAAAAACATTTTTTAATATTTAAATTTTAAAATTATACAGTTTAAAATTGTTACTACATATAATATACCATGATACAAGAATTTTAAGAAATTTGGTGCACTTTTGCTGTTTTCTTGAGTTGATCTTGATTGAACAAAGGGAACCTCAATATATGATTTCTTTTTAAGTATCAACATATAAACAAATTCTATTATAAAATTTCCATATAGAGTATTTTTGGGATAAAATTCATTTAATATATTTTTATTAAAATAGATTATTCCGCTCGTATAATCTTTAATCTTGCTTGAAAGAAAAAGTTGGCAAATTTTATTTATTAGCAAACTTGGAATTTTTCTATAATTATCTCTGGAATCACCTCCTCCCTCTACATATCTAGAAAAAATTATAAAGTCCTTATTTAAATTACTCTCTATAGTTTTAAAAAAAATTCCAATTCTTTCATGCATATCTATGTCGAATTTTAAAATATAATTACCTTTGGAAACTTTTAACCCATCAATCAATGCAGAGGCAAAACCTCTTTTATTTTTTCTTTGATAAAACTTTATTTTATCATTATTAATTTTTTTAATCTCATCTTCAGTTCCGTCTCCTGAATAATCATCTACAATTATTATTTCATAAATATTGTAGCTTAATAATTTTTCTAAGGTAATTTTAATGTTTTCTTTTTCCTTAAAAGTGCATAATATTACAGATATTTTATCCATTCTTATATTTAAAAAATTAATGAAAAGATATTTTAAATTTATAATTAGCACAATATTAAACTATAAATTTTATGCAATCCCAATCGTTTTTAATGAAATATATTTTAACCTAAAATTTGATAAAAAATTTAATAAATTCAAATATTTTAATGATAAATATTTATCCGACTCTATTCCTTGTTCTTATTATTTATTAAAAAAAATTAATAATTTTATTAGCAATAACCAAATAAAATATGTCTGTGATATTGGATCGGGTTATGGAAAAATTTTATATTTTATTGGAAGTATAAATAATACTTATATCGATGGAATAGAATTAGAAAAATCAGTTTTTGATGAGTCTAAAAAATTAGAAAATGATAAAATTAAAGTTTATAATCAAGATATATTTAATTTTAGATTTGATAAGAAGAATTATGATTTACTGATATTTAATGATCCTTTAAAGAAACCAAAAGATTTGAGTAAAATTTTAAATAATATTAACAATCTTAATTATAATTTTTTTTTAATTTTTATAAATTTATCTTTTGACAAAAAAAATATAGTAAAAGAATTGTTTGAAATTATTTATAAAGAAGAATTTTCAGATACGAGAAATTATATGATTTGTAAAAAAAAATGAATAAAATTGAAACTATTATTTTTGGGTGCTCTGGATCAATAGGTATTGAACTATCAAATATTATAAATAGTAAAAAAACATTATTTTTATCAAGAAAAAAACCAAAAAATTTGAAATTGATTAATTGGAAATATCTAAATTTAGATAAAAACTTAAAAAACCTACCAAGAAATATTGGTAAAATTTATTTTCTTTCAAGTCCCTACTATTTAAAAAAAAATATGAATGAAAAAATATTAAAAAAAGAATTATTTTGGTTAAAGAAAATTTTAAAATATTTTAATTTTAATCAATTTATTTATTTTTCATCAAGTAGTGTTTATTTAAAAAATCATAAAGTTGGAAATATAAAAAAAAAATGTGAAAATTTATTGAGAGTTAGTAAGATTAAAAATTTACAGATCTGGAGACCTTTTAATATAATTGGGAATTATGAAAATAAACTTTCAGATCATTTTCATAATTTGCTTATTAAAAATTTCATAATAAAAAAAAGAAGAAGCTCAAATTTTTTTGGAAATGATAAAGATGAAAGAGGATATTCTTCTGCAAAAAAATTTGTAAAACTAGTGGTAAAATATGCTAATCATAAAAATAAGTTTATTCTAAATTATGGTAATAAAAATACAATAACCGTTAATAAAATTGCTCTTATTTTCAAAAAGTTCATGAAAGACAAATATAATAGAAAAATTAATATAAATTTTAAAGGTATAAAAAAAAATATTAATACAATAAATTCGATGAAAAGTGTTAAAACGGTTGAAAGTAGAGAAAATTCAACAAAAATTTTAAAGTACTATTTTAAAAATTTTTAATATGAAAAAAAAAAAAATATGTAATGTTTGCAAAAAAAAAATTAAATATTTTATCGATATTGGCAAACATCCTTGTGCTGATACCTTTTTAAAAAGTAAAAATAAATCATTAAATTTAAATAAATTTCCGTTAATAGTTGGATATTGTAATTGCAATCATTTATCATCAATTACAAAAGTTTCACCTTATGAAAGATATAAAGAACATGATTATTCATATACATCAGATAACTCACCAGTTTCAATTTCACATTTTTACAGTATTGCAAACAAAATAGTTAATAAATACAAAATAAATAAATCAAATAAAGTTATAGAAATAGGAAGTAATGATGGAACATTTTTAAAAAATATAAAAAAATTATCTGGAGCTAATATCTTGGGTATCGACCCATCAGATAATATGTGTAATATTGCTAAAAAAAATGGAGTTAGATCTTTAAATATTTTTTTTAATAACAAAAACTCTACTTTAATTACAAAAAAAAATGGTAAATTTGATGTATTATATGGAGCTAATGTTTTTAATCATATTGAAAATCCACATGATTTTTTAAAGGCTTGTAAACATGTTGTAAAAAAATTTGGCATAATTATTCTTGAAGTACCAGATTTAGACTCTTTATTTAAATCTGTTGGTTTTGATACAATTTATCATGAGCATAGACAATATTTTTCAAAAAACTCAATAATTAAATTATTCAAAATTATAGATTTGAATTTAATTAAAATTGAAAAAATTGATTATATGTCTGGTTCTCTAAGAATTTATGCAAAAAATGAAAAATATCAAAAAAAACATAGTTTAAATAATAAAAATAATATAAAAAATTTTCTTATTTTTAAAAAAAAAATATCAATTGTAAAAAGTAAAATTTTAGAATTTGTAGATAAAAACATATCTAAAAATAATATTATTGTGGGTCTTGGAGCTGCAACTAAAGGTAATACTTTATTAAATTTTTGTGGTTTAGATTCTTCTAAAATTAAATGTATTCTAGAAAAATCTCCTTATAAAATTGGAAAATATATGCCTGGAACAGGAATAAAAATTGTAGATGAAAAAAAATTTAAAAACTATGATGCTGCAATTATATTGCCTTGGAATATAACAAAACATTTATATAAAAAGTTTTTGCAAAAATCTAAAATTTCATATACATCGATATCAAAAATAGTTAGCGGTTTAAAATAAGTATAGTAAAAAAATTAAATGAAAAAAAAATTAAAAAATAATTTTAAAGATAAAAGAGGTATAATAATTGATATTTTTACAAACCAACCTAAAGACCATTGTACATTAGTAACATTCAATAAGTCTGCTATAAGAGGTAATCATTTCCACAAAAAAAGTACCCAATATTCATTTATAATAACTGGTAAGTTAAAAATGTTAACAGGGAAGGTAAACAAATTTGGTCAACTTGTAGGAAAAATAAAACATGAGATAGTAATTGCAAATACGCTAATAGAACATAAGCCTTTTACTGCACACACATTCAAGGCAATTAAAAAATCTAGTATGCTAGCTTTTGTTAATGGTAAAAGAGGGGGAAAAAATTATGAGAAAGATACCTTTAGACTAAAAAAAAAATTAATTTAGTTAAGCAAATCTTTTATATATTTCCAAAGTTTCATTTGCACATTTTTCCCAAGAAAATTTTTTTGCTTGTAATCTTCCATTCTTTATTAATTCATCAATTTTTTCTTTTGAATATAAAGTACTTTCTAATTTAAACTTAATTTCGTCAATATCGAATGGATCAAACAAAGCTGCAGCATTTCCAACAGCTTCTAATATTGCTTCATGATTGCTAGATATAACTGGGCAACCTAAAGACATTGCTTCTAGTGGTGGTAATCCTAAACCTTCATGCGATGAAGGATAAACTAGACAATTTGCTTTGAGATATAAGTTATGAAGAGTTTCATCATTATCATTCTCCGTTTTAACAATTCTTTTTGATATGTTTAATTCATCAAATAATCTTTTTTCTTTGGTTGAAAAAGAACCACCTCCCAAACAAATTATAAAAAAATCCTTTTTTAATTTCTCAGACTTTGAAAAAGCTTTTACTAAATTTGTAAAATTTTTATATCTACTACGAGCTCCAACAAATAGTAAATAATTTTTATTTAAATTATTAAAATAAGTAGAATTTTCATTATTATTAAATTTTTCTATTCCAAAATAAGTAACAGTGACTTTTTCTTTATCAACATTGTAAATATCAATCAAATCTTTTTTAGTTTTTTTTGAAGGACATAGAATATGATCTGCGATATCTAATGAATTTTTTTTTGGCATGTAGTTGTAATCAGAATTTTTTTCATGCCACAAATCAAAAACTGTTAGTATAACTTTACTATTAAGTTTTTCTAACTTATTTGAATAGTATGTTTTATGAATAATATTTGGACTAAATTTTTTGATTTGATACTTACAAATTTCATAACTAAGTTTTTCAAAAATTTTTCCTGTAAAAGGAATTCTATTTTTAAGTCTAAAGCCATTTAATATATTTTTTGGCAAACCTTCAATTTTTTCATTTAAATATATACTAGCAAAAA
>CACFUX010000019.1 GCA_902569615.1 uncultured Pelagibacteraceae bacterium
AAATACGTTCCAAGTTTTTTAGTTGAACAAAATTATAATGAAGTTGATATGAAGCAAATTTCTAGCGGTTTTAAGCTTGTCACTGATTATTTAGAAAAATCTGTTTTAAAACCAAATAATATTTTACAACCCAAATCAAGAATTGAATTTCTAAATCAATTGAAAGAATAAATTTATTTTAGATCCTTAGCAATTTTATCTGCAAAATAAGTAACTACAGCGTTTGCACCAGCTCGTTTAAATCCTGTTAAGACTTCTAGTATAGTGTTTTTATCAATTATATTCTTATTTATACCATTACAGATTAAACTATATTCACCGGAAACTTGGTAAGCTAATACAGGTATTTTAAAGTTTTCTTTTATTGATTTAATTACATCCAGATAAGGCATACCAGGTTTCACCATTACCATATCTGCACCTTCTTTTACATCTAGAGCAACCTCTCTTAATGCTTCATGACTATTACTATAATCCATTTGGTAAGTTTTTTTATTGCCTTTAAGAAGGCTTTTTGAACCCACCGCGTCTCTAAAAGGTCCATAAAAACTTGAAGCATATTTAACAGCGTATGACAATATCTGAATATCTTTAAAATTATTTTTGTCTAAACTTTTTCTTATTTCACCAATTCTTCCATCCATCATATCAGAAGGCGATATTACATCACATCCCATTTGAGCTTGTAATAAAGATTGTTTAACTAAGATTTTTACAGTCTCGTCGTTTAATATCTTGCCTTTATTTAAAAGACCATCATGACCATGAGACGTATAAGGATCAAGCGCTACATCACACATAATGCCAATTGAGTTTTTATATTTTTTTTTAATATATTGAATGGCTTTACATACTAAATTGTCCTCATTAAGCGATTCTGAACCTGAGTTATTTTTTAATTTTTTTGCTGTATAAGGAAATAAAGCAACCATTGGAATTTTATTATAAACAGCTTTATCAATAATTTCTGACAATCTATTTACACTGTACCTATAAATATCAGGCATAGTTTTAATTGATTGCTTTCTATTACTTCCTTCAATAAGAAATATTGGAAGAATCAAATCATTTACAGATAATGTGTTTTCTCTAACTAATCTCCGTGACCAATCTGAGTTTCTATTTCTTCTAAGTCTTAAATTAGGGTATTTTCCTGTGATAATCATTCTCAATAATTTTTTATATGCGACAAAAGTTATATGTATTATAATTATAAATAAAGTATTTATTTAAGCACATGAACAATGTTACTTCACTAACTGAAATAAAATCTACTAAAAGAGCAAGCGACTTCCAAAAGCAAGATATAAATTTCGATATAGACAAGCTTAGAAATGCATGTAATGAAGTTTTAAAAATAAAAGGGTTTGATACAAGCCTGGGTATTCCACATTTCGCAGCTATCTCTTTAAATCAAATCCCTGGAGACCCTGACTCTATTAAGGGAAATAAAACTAGAGGTGTTTATTGGACAAAACCAGACTCTACTGGTGTTGAAGTATCAAGAGACGTAATGATTGATGAGAGTAAATACACTGAGTTTGTAAAAGATTTCAAACATACTTACTTTAAAGAAGTCTATGATGAATTATCCAAAAAATATAAACTAGGAAGAGTAAGACTTTTATTAAAAGAACCAAGATCAACTTTAAGTTGGCATAGAGATCCTGAACCTAGGTTACATATTCCAATTTATACTAATCCAGGAGCTATAATGGTAATTGATAAATCAGCTCAGCACATGCCTGCCGATGGATCTGTCTGGGTTACTAATAATCTAAAATATCATAATGCATTTAATGGAGGAGAAGAGAACAGAGTTCATTTAGTTGCATGTGTTTTAGACTATAAATTTAATTAATTTTAGAATATAAATTTAACCAATTTGAAAAAGATTTTTATTGCATCAGATCACGCTGGCTATAATTTAAAAAATAGCATTATTTCAAATTTTTCAAAATCATTGAAAATTAGAGATTTAGGACCAAAAAAAAAAGATTCAGTTGATTACCCAGATTTTGCAAAAAAACTATCTAAAAAAGTAGCTTCTAACAAGGGTAGTTTTGGTATTCTTATTTGCGGATCAGGGATGGGAATGGCTATTGCAGCAAATAAAAGTAGAAATATAAGGGCAGCCTTATGTTACAGCATAAAAAACACGAAATTATCACGATTGCATAACAACGCAAACATCATTACATTAGGCGAAAGACTGATTAGTAAAAATAAAGCATTCGGTCTTATTAAAATCTTTTTAAGAACAAAATTTGAAGGGGGCAGACACTTAAGAAGAGTAAAGAAAATATAATTATGTCTAGTGAAAGCAAATATTTAAATGATCAGTATAAAGGATTTTTTGAAAAATCTTTATCAGAAACTGATCCAGAATTGTTTAAGGCAATTAATGATGAATTAATCAGACAACAAAACCATATTGAATTAATTGCATCTGAAAATATTGTTTCTCAAGCAGTTTTAGAGGCACAAGGTTCAGTTTTAACAAATAAATACGCTGAAGGTTATCCAGGAAAAAGATACTATAATGGATGCGAGCATGTAGACGTAGCAGAAGAATTAGCCATAGATAGATTAAAAAAAATTTTCAATTGTAAGTTTGCAAATGCTCAACCACATTCTGGAGCTCAAGCAAATGGAGCAGTGTTTCTTGCTTTATTAAAACCTGGTGACACATTTATGGGAATGAGTCTTAATTCTGGTGGTCATATTACACATGGTTTAAAAATTTCTATGTCAGGAAAATGGTTTAATGCAATTGGATATGAAGTTGATAAGAAATCAGAACTTATTGATTATGATAACGTTGAAAAACTTGCTTTAGAACACAAGCCTAAACTTATAATTGCCGGAGGAAGCGCATACTCAAGAGTTATTGATTTCAAAAAATTTAGAGAAATCGCTGATAAAGTAGGAGCATATCTAATGGTTGATATGGCTCACTTCTCAGGTCTTGTTGCAGGCAAAGGTTACCCAAACCCTTGCGATTATGCTCATGTAGTAACTTCAACTACTCATAAAGTTTTTAGAAGTGCTAGAGGAGGAATTATTTTGACTAATCACGAAGACCTTTCTAAAAAATTTAATACTGCTGTCTTCCCTGGTTATCAAGGTGGTCCTTTAATGCACATTATTGCAGCTAAAGCTGCTGGATTTCTTGAAGCACTAAAACCCGAATTTAAAGATTATATCAAGTCTGTATTGGCAAATGCAAAAATACTTTCAGAAACATTAAAAAATAATGGTTTTAAAATTTATTCTGGAGGTACAGACACTCATCTAATGTTAGTTGATATAAGACCTTTTAACGTAAAAGGAAATTTAGCTTCAGAAAGCTTGTCACGTGCAAATATAACATGTAATAAAAATGGAATACCATTTGACTCTGAAAGCCCAATGGTCACTTCAGGTATTAGATTAGGCTCACAAGCTGCAACAACAAGAGGTTTTGGATTAAAAGAATTTGAGAAAGTTGGAGAATTGATAACAAAAGTAATTACAGGTCTATCTAAGAATCCTAATGATAATAGTAAAGTTGAAGATGAAGTTAGAAAAGAAGTAGTTTCACTTTGCTCTGCTTTTCCAATATATAAGAACTTAAGAAAATGATTTGCCCATGTGAAAAAAAAGGTGAAACATCAGTAGTGGACTCTCGACCAACTGAGGATGGTACTGCTATTAGAAGAAGAAGACTTTGTGTTTGTGGCGAAAGATTTACAACATTTGAAAGAATTCAAATTAGAGAATTAATGGTTGTTAAAAAAAATGGAAGAAAATCAAGTTTTGATAGAGATAAACTCTCAAAATCTATTTATATAGCTCTTAAAAAAAGACCAATAGACACTGAAACTGTAGAGAAGTTTATAACCAACATCTCAAGATCTTTAGAAGAATTAGGTCAAAGTGAAATTACATCAAATACTATAGGAACTATGGTTATGAACGGTTTAAAAGATTTGGATCCTGTAGCCTATGTAAGATTTGCGTCTGTATACAGAAACTTTAGAGAAGAAAAAGATTTTATACAATTCGTAGATAAAATTGATGTCTTCAAAAAAAGATAAATCAAAAAATTTAGAAAAATATTTCATGAGCATAGCCATGAACTTGGCCAAAGACAGAGTTGGTTTAACTGGACTAAATCCCTCTGTAGGGTGCTTAATAGTAAAAGATAATGAGATAATATCTTTTGGTCAAACAGGATTTAAAGGAAGACCACATGCAGAACACGTTGCAATTAAAAAATGTTCTAAAAGTGAATTAAAAGGAGCCACTATTTTTGTAACTATGGAACCATGTACTCACTATGGCAAAACACCACCTTGCGCAAATTTAATTATAAAATCAAGAATTAAAAAAGTTGTTTATTCAATTAATGATATTGATAAAAGAACTGCTAATAAGGCCTATTCGTATTTTAAATCAAAAAATATTAATGTAATTAAAGGATTATTAAAATCAGATGCAAAAAAAATTTACAAAAATTATTTTTTTCAAAAAAAAATTAACATGCCATATGTTGTAGCAAAGATTGCTTCTTCAAAGGATTATTTTATTACATCAAATAAAAAATTTATAACTAATCATCATTCTAGAGCAGTTTCTCATTTATTAAGATTTTATTCTGACTCAATTTTAACTACATCTAAAACAGCAAATTCTGATAATTCAAAGTTATCATGTAGAATTAATGGTTTAGAAAATTTTTCACCAAGAAGATTAATTGTTGATAAAAATTTAACAATAAATAAAAATTTAGCAATTATTAATGATCGCGATAAAAAAAATACAATCATATTCCACTCATCTAGGAATAAGAAAAAAATTAATTTTCTTAAATCAAACGGTATTAGACTTCAATTTATAGATTTAGATATAGATAAAAACATCAATTTAAAAAAAATGCTTTCAAAAATTTATAATTTTGGAATTGGATCAATAATTGTTGAGGGAGGAAAAATGTTGACTAATAGTCTTTTAAGAGAGAAATTGATTAATGAATTTTATTTGTTTAAAAGTGATAAAAAATTAGGAATGCAAGGAAGTAACAATATTTTTAATCTTGAAAAAAAACTAAATAAATTTTTTAAAAAAAAAGAAAATATTGAAACTTTCTTAGATGGCAACGAAATAAAAAGATATTACTAAAATGTTTAATGGAATTATATTTAATCAAGGAATAGTTCACAAAATTATAAAACGAAATAAGGGTATTAATTTATTTATAAAATCTAATCTCCCAATTAAATATAAAGACATTGGAATTTCAATTTCTTGTGATGGTGTTTGTCTCACTCTGATTTCTAAAAAAAATAAAATTTTAGAATTTTACTTATCTAATGAAACACTAAACAGAACAAAATTTAAAAAAATTAGAAATAATGATATTATTAACTTGGAATTACCACTTAAGAATGGTCAGAGTATATCAGGTCATATATGTCAAGGACATGTAGATTTTGTCTCAAAACTTTTAAAAATTAAATTGATTGATAAATCTTATTTAATGCAGTTTACAGCAAATAATTATCAAAAAAAAAATTTGATTGAGAAAGCATCTATATTAATTAATGGCATATCATTAACAATTTCAAAAATTACAAAAAAAGGTTTTGAAGTATGGATAATACCTCATACATATAATTTAACAAACTTATCAAATTTAAAAATCAATAGTTTAGTAAATATTGAAATTGATATTTTATCAAAATATGTAAAAAAATATTTCAATGAAAAGTAAAAAATTTAGTCCTATAGAAAATATAATACGAATAGCCAAAAATGGTGGAATGTACATTTTGGTTGATGATGAAAATAGAGAAAATGAAGGTGATTTAGTTTTTTGTTCTTCAGACGTTAATCCAAAAAAAATTAATTTTATGGCTAAGTATGGAAGGGGTTTAATTTGTTTAACCTTAGACACAATCCAAGCAAAAAAATTAGGTTTATCTTATATGTCACCAGTTAATGAATCTCGACATCAAACTGCATTTACAATTTCTATAGAAGCAAAAAAAGGTGTAACTACTGGAATATCTGCGCCTGACAGAGCAAAAACTATTAAAGTTGCAACAAAAAAAAATGTTAATAAAAAAGAAATAGTATCACCAGGGCATGTTTTTCCAATTATTTCTAAGGATGGAGGTGTACTTGTTAGGGCAGGTCACACAGAAGCTTCAGTAGATATTTCCAAACTAGCAAAAAAAAATCCATCAGCTGTTATTTGTGAAATCATGAGTGAGGATGGAACAATGTCGAGAGGTGAAAAATTAATAAATTTTGCAAAGAAACATAAGTTAAAAATTGGAAGAATTGATGATCTTATTGCTTATAGATTAAAAAAAGAAAAGTTAATTAAGCTTAAAAAAAAATCTAATATTACAGTTAAAGGTAAAAAATATACAATAAGAATATTTGAAAACTTATTAGATGGCTCTGAGCATTTTGCACTTATAAAAGGTAAAATTAAAAAGAGTGTAGTCCCTCGTGTAAGAGTTATTTCTTCAAATGTAGTACAAAATTATTTACTAAATCAAAGTTTACCAAACTCATTTAACAACACCCTGAATCATTTCAAAAAATATAATAACTGTGTTTTAATATTTATAAGAGATACTAATCTTAAATCTGTTACTCAAACATTACGTGATTACAAAAGCAAATCTTTTTATAAGAAAGGTAAAGATAAATTGATCAGAAATTATGGTATAGGTGCTCAGATTATTAAATCTTTACATATTAAAAATATGATATTAGTAACTAGATCTAGAAAAAAAGTAGTCGGTCTAGATGGTTATGGAATTAAAATAGTAAAACAAGAAATAATTAAATGAAAAAAATATTAATTGTGATTGCAGATTATTATGATGAGGTTTCCTCAGCACTTCTAAAAAGTGCAAAATATAATTTAAGTAATTTTTCAGTAAAAATAATTAAAGTTCCTGGCGTTTTTGAGATACCTATAACTATTTCAAAAAATATTAAAAAGTATGATGCATTCATTGCGTTAGGTTGTGTTATAAAAGGCGAAACACCTCATTTTGATTTTATTTCAAGTGCATCAACAAATGCAATAATGAAGTTATCTATTGAGAATAAAAAGCCAATCGGCAATGGTATAATTACTTGTTTAAATATGAAACAAGCAATCGCTAGAGGAAAAAAGGGTAAAGAAGCAGCCAAAGCAGTAATTAGTGTGTTAGCACAATAATATGACCTTACAATATAGTCCTAAAAACAACCCAAGAGTCATCGTTATTCAAAAGCTTTATGGAAAATTTTTTAATGAAGATGAAAGTTTAACATTTCCTAAGCATAGATTTAAGAAGTTTATTAAAGATGTTGTATTAGGAACCATCGAAAGAGATGATATTATTAATGACGAAATATTAAATCATTTAAATTCAGACCTAAATATAAAAAAATTAGATAAAGTTTTTCAAGTAATAATTAAAAGTGCAATATTTGAGTTTCTATATAAACCAAAAATTTCTTCAAAAATTATTATTAATGAATACTTAAAAGCTTCGAATTTCTTTATTGAAGATGGACAAACAAAATATTTAAATGCTTTATTAGACAAAATATCAAAAAAAATAAGAAATTCTAATGGATGAGTTTGATTTAATAAAAAACTATTTTCAAAGAATTACTAAAAATAATCCAGGTGCAAAAAAATTAAACGATGATGTTTTTTTTGATAGGAGAAAAAATTTAATTGTATCGATAGATACATATAACGAAGGTGTCCATTTTCCTAATTTTAAGTATCCAAATTTAGTTATTAAAAAAATTTTAAGATCTTCTATTTCAGATTTGTTGGCTAAAGGCGTGAAGCCTAAATATTTTTTCTTTTCTGGAAGCGGTAATAAAAATCATTTTACTAGAAAAAATTTAAACTCAATTTCAATGGCTCTTAATCATGAGCAAAATAAATATAGTTTAAAACTTTCTGGTGGAGATACTACTAAATCAAAAAAAGTATCCTTCTCAATTACTACAATTGGTTTTTCAAATAAAATTATTGAAAGAAATAAATCTAAATTAAATGATGATATTTATGTTACAGGAAATATAGGCGACAGTTTTTTAGGTTTAAAATTAATTAAAAAAAAAAATAATATTAGTCGTAAATTAAAAAAATATTTTTTTAATCAATATTATTCACCTCAATTACCCTTTACAATTTTTAAACAACTACATAAATTTGCGAATTCATCCATCGACGTTTCTGATGGTTTATTTTCTGATATGGAAAAACTTATTAATGAACAAAAATTTTCTTATCAAATTGACATTAAGAAAATTCCTATTTCAGATAAATTAAAATATTATCTAAAAAAATATAATAAAAAAAAATATCATTATTTACACAATGGTGATGACTACCAAATTCTCTTCACTGCATCCAAGAAAAAAAGACCCTTAATTAGATTGATTTCGAAAAGAATGAATCAAAAAATTACACTTATAGGCAAAATTATTCCTGGTTATAAAAAAAATTCAATAAAATTAGACAATAAGTCAATAAATGTAAGTAATTTTAAAGGTTATTCACATAAGTTTTAAAAAGTTAAATATTGCCTTTTATTGCTTTTTTTGTAATGTCCGATTTTTAACATTTACAAATTAACTAACAATTAAAGGAATTATGGAAGCTTCAGTATCTAATATACTTCAACTCATTATTTTAGCAGGTTTATTATCAATAGTTTACGGTTTTTTTACAGGTAAAAATATTTTAGCATCAAGTGCAGGTAGTAGCAAAATGCAAGAAATTGCATCTGCTATACAAATCGGAGCAAAGGCATATCTTAACCGACAATATAAAACTATAGCAATTGTAGGTGTAGTTGTATTAGTTATAATTAGCTTTGCATTTAGCATTTTAGTTGGCTTGGGATATTTAATTGGTGCCACATTATCTGGTATAGCAGGTTACGTAGGCATGCTCGTGTCCGTTCAAGCTAATGTGAGAACTGCTGAGGCATCGAGAAAAGGTTTATCTGAAGGTTTATCTATTGCATTCAAATCTGGAGCTGTAACTGGTATGTTAGTAGCTGGACTAGCTCTCTTATCTATCGCAGTTTACTATTATTTATTATTATCATTTGGTGTTGATGAAAGGGAAATTGTAAATGCTTTAGTTGCTCTAGGTTTTGGTGCTTCGTTAATTTCAATTTTTGCAAGACTAGGTGGTGGTATTTTTACAAAAGGTGCTGATGTTGGAGCAGACCTTGTCGGAAAAGTTGAAGCAGGCATACCTGAAGATGATCCAAGAAATCCAGCTGTAATTGCAGATAATGTTGGTGACAATGTTGGTGATTGTGCAGGAATGGCTGCAGATTTATTTGAGACTTACGCAGTCACTATTGTAGCCACAATGGTTTTATCATCAATATTTTTTAATCAAGATCTTAACATGATGGTTTATCCTTTATCAATTGGTGGAGCTTGTATACTTACTTCAATTGTTGGAACTTTTTTTGTTAAATTAGGAAAATCAAAAAATATTATGGCTGCACTTTATAAGGGATTTGTTGTAACAGCTATAACTTCATTAATTATTTTATATCCTATTACTGATTATGTTTTGGGTTTGGATAACACTTATACAATTTCAGATAAAACATTTACAGGAATGAGCCTTTATATTTGTGGAGTTATTGGTTTAATTATTACTGGTTTAATTATATGGGTAACAGAATATTATACTGGAACAAATTACAGACCAGTAAAAAGTGTTGCTTCTTCATCAACTACTGGACACGGTACGAATGTTATTCAAGGACTTGCAGTTTCTATGGAGGCTACAGCAGTACCTGCTTTAATTATTGTAGCTGGAATATTATTAACAAATTACATCGCTGGACTTTTTGGTATAGCAATTGCTGTAACAACAATGCTAGCATTAGCTGGTATGGTAGTTGCATTAGACGCATATGGCCCAGTTACAGATAATGCTGGTGGTATAGCAGAAATGTCAAATTTGCCAAAAAATGTTAGAAAAACTACAGATGCTTTAGATGCTGTTGGTAATACTACTAAAGCGGTCACTAAGGGTTATGCAATTGGGTCAGCTGGTTTAGGTGCATTAGTTTTATTTGCTGCCTATACCGAAGATATTAAGCATTTTTCAAAAGTAGCAGGATCAAATCTTGAAGGGATAGTTGTTACATTTGATTTATCGAATCCTTTTGTAGTGGTTGGTTTATTAGTTGGTGGGATGCTTCCATATTTATTTGGTTCAATGGGCATGCAAGCTGTAGGAAGAGCTGGTGGAGCTGTAGTTGTAGAAGTAAGACGACAATTTAGAAAAATTCCAGGTATTATGAAAAGAAAAGCAAAACCTGATTATGGAAAACTAGTCGATTTACTAACTAAGGCAGCAATAAAAGAAATGATAGTTCCTTCTTTGCTTCCAGTTCTATCCCCTATAGTACTATATTTTTTTATTTTACCAATAGGTGGTCAAGTAGCAGCATTATCTTCAGTTGGAGCAATGTTGTTGGGCGTTATTATAACAGGGTTATTTGTTGCAATATCTATGACAGCAGGAGGTGGTGCATGGGATAACGCAAAAAAATATATTGAAGATGGTAACTATGGTGGAAAAGGATCTGAAGCACATAAAGCAGCAGTTACAGGTGATACAGTTGGTGATCCATATAAAGATACAGCCGGTCCAGCAGTTAACCCAATGATTAAAATTACAAATATTGTTGCACTTTTATTATTGGCAGTTATAGCAGGTTAAATAAATTAATTTTTTATTTATCTTTTATTTTGTTTTCTTCTGACGGGTGCATTTATTTTTTCTCTAATGTTACTTAAAACATTAAATAACATATTATTTGTAGTAAACTCTTTTTCAGTAACTTTTTCAGAAAGTTTTAACTGGTTTAAATTATCAATATCTATAAAGTCAACTTTATTTACTAAACTTCTATTATCAAACTTAACTATCAATGTGTTATTTTTTTTAATTTTCTTTTTTCCTAGTTTTACTATTGATTGATTAATTTTTTTAATCTCTATATATATCCAAATATCTTCATCAAAGGTACTTACTGTAGAAGGTGGACCAAAAATCGCCAAAATATCATTTTTATTACTTTTACCAATATTTATTTCATCTTTCTTTTTATCTAAATTCACTAATCCATGGTTAACTTCTAATTTTTTAGTTGAACAATTGGTAACAGCAAGTATTAGTAAAAAAAAAATTATTTTTTTCATATGAATATAAAATATTTAAATCTTTACAATAATTTAATAAAATTAACTAGAAATAAATCATTATATAAAAAATCAGATAATACTGAAACTTTTTCTGATAGATTAACAATATTTTTACTACATTTTGCTTTTTTTTTAAAAAAATATAAAAAAGAAAAGTCAAAAAAGGAGCTTCAAAATTTATATGATTTTGTTTTTAGACAAATAGAATTAAGCGTAAGGGAAATTGGATATGGAGATGCCTCGATAAATAAACGAATGAAAGAATATGTTAATTTTATGCATTCAATAATAAACCATATCGAATTTTGGGAAAAACTTACTTTAAATGAAAAATTAGATTTTTTTAATAATTACATTAATCTAGACAAAGAATCATCTTTTTATGTTGATTATTTTGAAAAATATGTTGTTTATTTGTCAAAAAAGGCTTTTAATTATTTTACAAAAGATGTAATAAGTCTTAAATTTTAATTATGGCTGTACCAAAACGTAAAACTACAAAATCGAGAGCTGGAAAGAGAAGATCCCACATAAAATTTTCAACGAAAAATGTTATAGAGGATAAAAAATCTGGAGAATATCGTTTATCTCATCATTTAGATTTAAAAACAGGTTTTTATAAAGGTAGACAAGTTTTAGATCCTAAAGAATAATACCAATATGAAAAAATTGATTAAAATTGCAGTTGATGCAATGGGTGGCGATAATTCACCACAAAAAATCATTGATGGAATAGAATATCATCATCAAAAAAGTAAAAATATTATTTACAAAATATTTGGTGATAAAAAACTCATTGAACCAGCAATCTTTAAAAAAAAAATTAACAAAGATGCTTATGAAATAGTTCACACAGAGCAAAAAATAATGGGTGAGGATAGTGCTTTTACCGCTGCTAAAAGAGGTAAAAATACAAGTATGTGGCTCGCAATTGAAAGTGTAAAAAATAAAGATTCGGATATAGTAATTTCTGCAGGTAATACTGGAGCACTTCTAGTTATTGCAAAATTAAATTTAAAAATGATTGAAAATATTGATAAACCTGCATTGTCAGGATTGTGGCCAAGCAAAAAAGGAATGAGTGTAGTTTTAGATTTAGGTGCAAATATAGAATGTAGTGATAAAAACTTAATCGATTTTTCGATTATGGGTTCTTCTTTGTTCAAGTCACTATTTCCCAATGAAAAACCAAAAGTTGCTTTGCTAAATATAGGTTCAGAAGAACTTAAAGGAAATGAAGTAATAAAAGAAACTTATCAAAAGTTAAATCAAATTAATAACGAAGATTTTGAGTTCAAGGGTTTTATCGAAGGAAGCCATATAATGGATGGCGAAGTAAATGTTGTTGTAGCAGATGGCTTTTCAGGTAACGTTGCTTTAAAAACTGCTGAAGGAACAGCAAATTTTATAACAAATGAATTAAAAAAATCCTTAAAAAGCTCAATATTTGGTATGATTGGATCATTAATTTCTAATAGAAGTTTAAAAAATTTTAAAAAAAAATTAGATCCAAGATTATATAATGGTGCTATTTTACTAGGTCTTGATGCACCTGTAATTAAGAGCCATGGTGGAACTGATTATTACGGTTTTGCTAATTCATTGTCAGTTTGTGAAAAAATTGTTAAAAATAACTTAATAGATAAAATAAAAAATAGTATAAACTAATAAATGAGAATTAACTTAACAAAAAAGGAAATAGTTAATTCCATTTACATGCAAATTGGTTATTCAAAAAAAATTTCAGAGACTCTGTTAGATGATTTTTTTCAAATTATATTCGAAAGCTTAAAAAAAAACAAAAAAGTTAAAATTTCTAAATTTGGTACATTTGAGTTAAGACATAAAAAAAGTCGAATTGGAAGAAACCCTAAAACAAAAGAAAAAAAGGTGATTTCTCAGAGAAATGTTGTTCTTTTTAAACCTTCAAAAGAGTTAAAAAATAAAATAAATCAAGTTAATGAAGTATAAGACAGATAAAATTTATAAAACAATTGGCGAGGTTGCTAAAGATCTTAATTTAATTAATCCAAAAACTGGAAAGTTAAGTACACACACAATTAGATTTTGGGAAAAACAGTTTAAACAAATAAAACCACAAATTTTAGCTGGAAAAAGAAGATATTACGATAACAATACTATAGTCATACTTAAAAAAATTAAGTTTTTATTAAAAGATAAAGGATTAACCATTAACGGCGTTAAAAAGTTTTTAATTGATGAAAGAGCTTTTAATCTTGACGAAAACTCTAATAATAATATAAACACTTCAAAAACTAATTTAAAATCTAAGCTTGAAAAAATATCAAGTTTGTTGAAAGAGATAAAAAAAATAGGTTAATATGGCAAAAAAAACACATATTAAAGTAAGACTGGTACCAGAGTCAAAACCAGATAGTCCTTTCTTTTATTATGTAAAGAAACCTGCGGGTGGAGAAAAAGCGAAAGTTAAACTTAAAGCTAAAAAGTATAATCCTTCAACGAGAAAACACGAAGTTTTCATCGAAAAGAAGCTTCCACCACATAGTAAATAATTATTTTTTTCCAAATTTTCTTCTTTCAAAATCTATAAAAGACCAAATCATATTTCTCCATATACGATTAGTAATTTTAGGATCAATTTTATTTTTAATGGATTTTTTTCTAATTTCCTTGAGTATCAATTTTATCCTTTTTTGATCTACTATTTCATTTTTGTTTTTTTTAAGTGATAAAACTTTTTCAACTAAATTAGATCTTTTTTTAATTAACTTTATAAATGAATTATCAAGTTTATCTAATTTTTTCCTTAATTCTTTTAATTTTTTAAAATTTTCTGGCGACATTTAATCAATTGGATTTAATAATAATTATTATATTTATGTAAATATGTATATAGAAAATAGTAGACTTAAAAATCACATATCTATTTGGCTACTTTCAATGTTTTTAATAATTTCATTGATGATAATAGTTGGTGGATTAACTAGATTGACTGATTCTGGTCTGTCCATAACAGAATGGGAATTATTTTCAGGATTTTTTCCACCTTTGACTAAAGAAAGTTGGAATAATTATTTTAATTTATATAAACAAATACCCGAATTTGAACTTCAAAATTATTCAATGACTTTGAGTGAGTTTAAGGTAATTTTTTGGTGGGAATGGATTCATCGATTTTTAGGTAGATTAATAGGTCTAAGTTTTTTAATACCACTTATATATTTTACTTTTAAGTTAAATTTAAAAAAATTATTAAATTTATATTTTATTTTTGCTTTAATTTGTTTTCAAGGTTTCGTTGGATGGTATATGGTTTCAAGTGGTTTAGTTGATAGAGTTGATGTGAGTCACTTCAGATTATCATTACATTTGGTAATTGCTTTTTTAATTCTTTCATTGATATTGTGGAATTTTTTAAATATTAAAATAAAAAAAATCCACAATAGAGATATTAATTATTATTTATTTTTTAGTTTTTTAATTTTAATTTTTTTACAAATTACAATTGGTGCTTTTGTATCAGGAATGGATGCTGGTCAAATTTATAACTCTTGGCCATTAATGGGCTCAAATTATTTTCCTGATGACAATCAATTTTATAATATTTTTAAATTATCTGCTTTTAGTGACCCATCATTAGTTCAGTTTATGCATAGAAATCTTGCTTATTTAATTTTGTTATTCTATTTTTTTATTTTAATAAAAATATACAAAGAAAAAGTTTCAAATTTTTATAAGCCGATTAATTATGTTGGAGTTTTATTATTAATACAAATTCTACTAGGCATATTAACTTTGATTTATGGTGCACAGATAGTTTTAGCTTCTATGCACCAAATTAGTTCAATCTTTTTAGTTAGTTCTTCTGTTTATCTTTTATATTTAAGTTCTAACCAACAGCCTTCAAATTAGGCTTACCAGATTCATTTAAAGCTTGATCTAAATCAGCAATAATATCGTCCGGATGTTCTATGCCAATAGATAATCTTACATATCCAGGTGTAACTCCAGCTGCAAGTAACTCTTCTTCGGTCAACTGACTGTGAGTAGTTGTAGCAGGATGTATTGCCAAACTTCTAGCATCACCAATGTTAGCGACATGATAAAACATTTTTAATGACTCAATAAATTTTTTACCTGCCTCAACACCACCTTTCAATTCAATACCTACAAGAGCTCCATTTCCTCCTTTAAGATATTTTTTTGATCTTGCTGCTATGTCTCCTTCATGCAAAGTGGGGTATATTACTCTAGCAACATTTTTGTTTTTTTTTAAAAAATCAACTGCTTTTTCTGCGTTTGAACAATGTTGTTTCATTCTAAGAGGAGCTGTTTCTAGACCTTGTATAAGTCCCCATGCATTGTCTGGTGCTAGAGGTGCACCTAAATCTCTTAGTAAACATACTCTAGCCCTAACGGCAAAAGATACATTTGCTCCTGTTAATTGTGGAACAACTTCTCCCCATTTAGCACCCCCATAACTCATGTCAGGTTCATTAAATAGAGGTTGTCTTTTTGGATTAGCTGTCCAGTCAAAGTTACCACCATCAACTAGGCACCCTCCTATAACAGTTCCATGACCACCAATGAATTTAGTTAAAGAATGTACAACAACAGCAGCCCCATGTTCAATTGGCTTACATATAACTGGTGATGCTGTATTATCCATTATTAGTGGGATGTTATGCTTTCTACCAATATCAGCTACCTCTTTAATTGGAAAAACTCTAAGATATGGATTTGGTAATGTTTCTGCATAAAAACATCTTGTATTTTCATCTATAAGTTTTTCAAAATTTTTAGGATCAGCTGGATCAGCATATCTACATTCTATTCCAAGTTTTTTTAATGTATGAGTAAACAAATTTACAGTTCCGCCGTATAAATCAGTTGAACTTATAAAATTATCACCTGATTGACATACATTCATAATAGCAAATGTTGATGCTGCTTGACCCGAACCAACAGTTAAACATGCTAAACCACCCTCGAGTGCGGCTACTCTTTTTTCTAAAACATCATTAGTAGGGTTCATAATTCGAGTATAAATATTACCAAACTCTTTTAGTGCAAATAAATTTGCAGCATGACCTGTATTATTAAATTGGTATGATGTTGTTCTATATATTGGCACCGCAACAGCTGTTGTAGCTGGATCGCTTCTATAATCGCCACCGTGCAGTGCAATTGTTTCTGGATTTTTGCTCATAGATATCTCCTTTTTTTCTTACATTTTCCTTTATGTAAGGTCTACAATCAAGCTTAAAAAATTAAGTATTTAAAGGGGGATAATGAGTTGTAATAAATTTTTTTAATACCTTTAAGACTCTATCTGCTTCCTCTAAAAGCATCATATGACCACAATTATCAATAATATCGACTTTACTTCCTTCAATTAAATCTGCTAATTTTTTACCCTCTTTGACTGGACACATTTTATCGTCTGTAGCGAGTATTGATAAAGTTGGAATCTTAATTTTTTTTGCAGCTTCGAAGCCATTTTTATAATTATCACAAGCTCTAAAATCGACACCAAGAGTATCTTTTATAGTTCTAGACTTAGCAAGCATACCACCTGTATTTATATGATATAAACCTGGAACGGGATGACCTCCAAAATGACCTGCTGGTCCATGAGCCCAATCCATCATCAAATCGACAGCCTTTGGATCGTTATTTTCAGCTAATGATAATAATTCAGCATTCATAGGAATAGCTCCAGCACCTCCCATTAAACTTAATGTTTTAATTTTATCAGGATATCTAGAAGTACATTCAATAGTAACCAGACAACCTTGAGAATGACCAACAAGAGATGCCTCCTTGTAACCAACCGCATCTATCACGCTATTTATCCAATCAGCCATATCTTCAATTGATTTTAAGCTTTTACCACCCGATAATCCGTGACCTGGCATATCTAATGCTAAAACACTATAACCATGGAATGCAAAATATCTTGTCTGAAGAACCCAGGTCATGTGAGTTAAGCCACTCCCATGAACAAAAATAATTAATGGTTTATTTTTATCAAATGGTCTGCCACCTGTAGATGCAAAAACCTCTTCATTATTTACTTTAAATTTCATTGATTTGAAACAAGTCTTGGTTTTCTTGCTGCTCTAAAACCGACTTCAAAATCATTTTTAATATCGTCTATATCTTCAATACCAACTGACAATCTAATCATGTCATGCGATAAACCTGCAAATTTTAAAGTAGCCTCATCCATTTGAGAATGAGTACCTGATGCAGGATGAATTACTAAAGTTCTAGTATCACCAACATTTGCAAGGTGGGATGCTAATTTAACATTATTTATAAAAGCAACTCCAGCATCTTTACCACCTTTAATACCAAAGGCTATCATAGATCCACGTCCATTAGGTAAAAGTTTTTTTGCTAATTCATGATCAGGGTGATCTGGGACACTTGGATGAGAAACCCATGCAACACTTTCGTGACCTAATAAATATTTAACCATTTCTTCTGCATTAGAACAATGCTTTTTCATTCTTACTGATAGAGTCTCAATACCCTGAAGTACATTCCAGGCGTTTTGAGGACTTAAACATGGACCAAAATCTCTCATACCTTCAGCTCTTGCTTTCATCGTAAAAGCTGTAGGACCAAATTCTTCAGCAAAAGATAATCCGTGATATCCTTCATAAGGTTTTGTCATTGTAGGAAATTTGTCGTTTTGCATCCAGTCAAATTTACCACCTTCAACTAAAATTCCTGCCATAGATGATCCGTGACCTGCCATCCATTTAGTTAATGAATGAATTACAATATCAGCGCCATGTTCAAATGGTTTGCATAGATAAGGTGTTTGATAAGTTGCATCAACAATCAAAGGTATTCCTGCGTCGTGTGCAATCTTTGCAATTTCAGGCATGTTCATAATTTCATTTCCAGGATTACCTACTAGTTCACCAAATATTCCTTTTGTGTTTTTTTGAATTGCTTTCTTAAATCCTTCAGTATCCCTAGGTTTTACAAAAGTACATTTAATCCCAAACTTTGGTAAAGTTAGTCTAAATAAATTTACAGTACCTCCATAGAGTTGTGATGAAACTACTAAATGATCACCAGCTTCACACAAAGTCATTACAGTTAAAAATATTGCACTCATACCAGAGGAAGTTGCGAGAGCAGCAGTTCCTCCTTCAAGAGAGGCAACTCTTTCTTCCAAAACTCCAACAGTAGGATTTGAAATTCTGCTATAAATATGCCCACCTCTTTCAAGATTAAAAAGTGCAGCAGCATGATCAACATCATCAAAAAGATATGATGTTGTTTGGTATATAGGAACTTGTCTAGAGCCAGCATTTTTATGTGGTTGATATCCAGCGTGTAAGCTTAATGTATCAAATTTATAAGTTTTTGCTTCAGTACCTTTTTTTGTTTTATCGCTCATTAATCTCTCCCATTTTTTTAATTTTGTTTTGTAAATTTATTCAGTTTACCGCATCTAAACCGTACAATTAGTATCAATATTAATATAATTTGACAATATTACCTTTTATAAGTATTAATCCCGCAACTATGACAAAATTTGTTAAAAATAGCGAGATAAAGTGCGATTGGTATGAAATCGATGCTAAAAATGCTGTAGTAGGTAGATTAGCAACTATAATATCAAAAATTATTAGAGGAAAAAATAAAAACACTTATACTCCTCATATGGATCATGGAGACTTTGTAGTAGTTAAAAATATTGATCAAATCAAATTCACAGGAAAAAAGTTTCAAAATAAAAAATACTATAGACACACTGGTTACCCTGGTGGAATCAAAGAAACTACACCTGAAAAACTTTTTGAAAAAAAACCAGGTGAAGCATTAAAACTTGCTGTTAAAAGAATGTTACCAAGTGGAGTATTAGGAAGAAAACAGTTAACAAAATTAAAAATTTACTCAGGTTCTGATCACCCACACACTGCACAAAATCCTAAATTAATCGACCTATCAAAATTAAATAGCAAAAATATAGCAAGAATCTAAAATGGAATTGTCAGCAAATAAATCAGAAAAAATTAAATTAGACTTCAAAGACAGTAAATACGCTACAGGTAGAAGAAAAACTTCAATAGCTAAAGTTTGGCTTAAAAAGGGTTCTGGAAAAATTTATGTCAATGGAAAAAATTATGAAGATTATTTCAAAAGACCAATTCATAAAATGCAACTATTGAGACCATTTGATATAATTGATCAATCAACAAGTTATGATGTTAGATGCAATGTTAAAGGTGGTGGTTTGACTGGTCAAGTCGGCGCTATGGTACATGGAATTTCAAAAGCGTTACTAATGTTTGATTCTGAACTTAAAACCACACTTAAGAAAGAAAAACTAACAACTAGAGATTCTAGATCTGTTGAGAGAAAGAAATATGGACATAGAAAAGCTAGAAGAAGTTTCCAATTTTCTAAAAGATAATTACTTTTTTAAATCCAACTGTTATAATAAATTATGTCTAAGCTTAATGCTCTAATTGCTGGTTCTACAGGATATATTGGTTTACAATTAATTAAATTATTAATTAAACATCCAAATATCAAAATTAAATATTTATGTGGAAATACTTCAAAAGGAAAATCAGTTTATTGTTTTGATAAATCTATTACAAACAAAAAACTACCCAAGATAATTAAATTTAATAAGAATTTGTTAAAAAATGTTGAATTAGTATTTACTGCTTTACCTAATGGAGAAGCTCAAAAAATATCTAATATTCTGTTAAAAAAAAATATTTTAATTGATTTATCAGCTGATTTTAGACTGCAGTCTGCCAAAGATTATTTTAAATGGTACAAGATTAAACATAAATCAAAAATTAATATTAAGAATAGTATTTATTCACTTCCCGAAATTGTAAAAAATAAAGTAAAAAACTATAAAATAATTTCATGTCCAGGCTGCTATCCAACGTCGGTATTACTGCCCCTGTTACCATTGATTAGATCTAACTTAGTTAGTTCAAATAATATTATAATTGATTCAAAGTCAGGTTATTCTGGAGCGGGCAGAAGTGTTCATAAAAAATTTGCTAAAAAAAATTTATATGAATCTTTAAGTTCATACGGAGTTGGATTTCATAGACATAATTCTGAAATAGAGCAAGAGCTTAATAAATACTCAAATAAAAAAAATCAATTTACTTTTACACCACATTTAACACCAATGTTTAGAGGAATTTTAAGTACCATATATCTGGATTTGAAAGGAAATAGTTCATTAAAAAAAATTTTTTCAAAATTAAAAAAATTTTATACTAAAGAGTATTTTGTAAGAATAGCTCCTATTAATAAATTTATTAGCACTAATGATGTGATTAATACAAATTTTTGCTATATTTCAGTCTGTAAAACACAATTTAAGAATAAAATAATAATTTTATCAGCAGTTGATAATTTGATAAAAGGTGGAGCAGGACAAGCAGTTCAAAATATAAATAACTATTTTGACTTTAAAAAAACTAAAGGATT
>CACFUX010000020.1 GCA_902569615.1 uncultured Pelagibacteraceae bacterium
ATCGCCAAATTTCACAAAGCATCAAAAAAAATAAAACTTTATAGAAAAAATTCTTTATCTTTAAAAGATTGGCCAAAACTATTAAGTAAAATTGGAAATAAATCTAAAATTATTAGTCCTGATTTAAGTAGTTTAATGAAAAATAGCTTCCTACAAATAAAGAATAAATGGCCGAAAAATTTACCTTTTGGAATTATTCATGCTGATTTATTTATTGATAATATCTTTTTTAAAAAAAATAAATTTCACGGATATATAGACTTCTATTTCGCGTGTAATGATTTTTTAATGTACGAAATTGCTATTTGTATAAATGCACTATGTTTTGATAAAAAAAATAATAAATTTATATTTAATAAGAAAAAATCAAAAAACCTTATCAAAGGCTATTCAAAAATAAGAAAATTATCTGATAAAGAGAAAAAATATTTAAATGTTTTATGTAGAGGTGCGGCCCTTAGGTATTTATTAACAAGGACTTACGATTACTTAAATACTCCAAAAAGTGCTATTATTAAGATAAAGAATCCGAGAGAGTATATTCAAAAACTAAAAGTACATAATCAATTTAACAATTTTAAAAATTATTATAATTAAATGATTAAAATTTATACTGATGGTTCTTGCTTAGAAAATCCAGGAAATGGTGGATGGGCAGCAATAATTATTGATGACGGGAAAAAGACTCCAATAAAAGGAAGTAAAAAAAATACTACAAATAACCAAATGGAATTACTTGCTCCTATTGAGGCATTAAAAAAAATTCCCAAAGGTAGCAAAGTTCAAATTTTTACAGACTCTAAATATGTAAAATCAGGAATAACTGAGTGGATCCATAATTGGAAAAAAAATGGATGGAAAACTGCAGACAAACAACCAGTCAAAAATAAAGAACTTTGGGAAGAGTTAGATCTTCTAAATAATGAGTTTGAAATAAGTTGGAATTGGGTAAAAGCACACTCTAGCGATCAGTTAAATAATGAAGTGGATTTAATTGCTAAAAAAGCTGCAAACTTATAAAATATATGTAATCAAGAATATGCAATATTTTTTTGCTCCAGTAATTGTTTTGATTATATTCGTGCTTATCATAATGGTGGCCTGAATAAGTCTTTAAATTAAATAAGATCTAATATTCCTTCAGCAGAAGAAATACCACAACTTTTGGTTTCTTCTTCCTCTTGAATATTCAAAACTTTCATATTTTCAATTATCATTGTGTAACGACTTGATCTAATTCCCATTCCTTTTGAATTTCTATCAACTTCTGCACCAATTGATTTTGTAAATGATAAATATGGATCAGCCAACATAGTTATATTGTTTCCGACATTATTAGCCTCACCCCAAGCATTCATTACATGTGGATCATTTACAGATATACAGAATATTCTATTCACTCCTTTGGCTTTCAATTTTTCAGCATTCTTTACATACCCGGGTAAATGAAATTTAGAACATGTAGAGGTGTACGCGCCAGGTAATCCGAACAACAAAATTTTACTATTTCCTAAGGTTTCTTTAATGCTCTGCTCCTTAGGTTCTCCATTTTTTAAAATATAGATTTGTGCCTCTGGAATAGTATCGTTTACTTTTAATTTCATGTTTTGCTTTTAACAAAGTTTTTTACCTCTTCAATGTCACTTTTTAACACTTCAAAGTTTTCATCTTTGTTAAGCGCATGCTTGAGTTCTTCTGGTAAATTTTCGTGTTTATTTATTGCATTTTCTGTCGCATCTGGAAATTTACATGGGTGAGCTGTTGATAAAACTACACAATCGTTAAAAGATAATTTTTTTGCAACACCTACACCAACCGCTGTATGAGGGTCCAATATTACATTACTTTCTTCATAATTTTTTTTAATAACATCTAAAGTTTCATCTTCATTGCAACTTTCAGATATAAAATCTTTTTGAATAATGTCTAAATTTGATTTTTCAATTTTATAATCATTTTGCTTTATTTTTTTCATTATATTTGCAGTTATTTCAGAATTAGAATTATTAATATAATAAATCAATCTTTCAAAATTACTTGCCAATTGAATATCCATACTTGGAGAAATTGTTTCTTGAACTTTTTTTGAAACATAGTCTCCATTTGAAATAGCTCTATGTAGAATATCGTTTTCATTTGTTGCTACAATAAGTTTTTCTATTGGCAAACCCATTTTCTTAGCAAGATAACCTGCAAAAACATCTCCAAAGTTTCCTGTTGGAACAGAAAAGGATACAGATTTTTTAGAATTAATTTTGAAGTAAGTATAAAAATAATATACAGCTTGAGCAATTATTCTTGCCCAATTTATTGAGTTTACTCCAGACATATTAATTGATTTTGAAAATTCTAAATCTGAAAACATTGCCTTAACTAAGTTTTGACAGTCATCAAAATTACCTTCAATTGCAATATTAAAAACATTTTTTTCCGAAACGGTAGTCATTAATTTTCTTTGAACCTTAGATATTTTATTATTTGGATGAAGAACAAAAATATTCATATTCTTTTTTCCCTTTATTGCATCAATTGCTGCTGCACCAGTATCTCCTGAAGTTGCAACTATAATATTTAGAAAATCTTTATTTTTGTTTAAATAATATTGATATAAATTTCCAATAAATTGCATTGCTATGTCTTTAAAAGCCAAAGTAGGACCATGATAGAGCTCCAATAATTTTAAATTTTCAAGATTAGTAATTTTTATGACTTCTTTCTCTCTAAATTTAGAGTAAGATTTTTCTATGATTATTTTTAAATTATTTTCATCTATAAAATCTCTACAAAAGGGATGTAAAATTTTTAAAGCTAAATCATTATAATTTAATTTTTTAAAATCATTTAGATCTTGTTCGTTATAAGCCTCTAGTGTTTTTGGAACAAAAAGGCCTCCCTCTTCAGATAGGCCTTTTATAAAAACATCTTTAAAACCAAGCTCAATTTGGTTGTTTCGAGTACTTACATATTTCATAGGATTTATTGATACTCCCAAATACTCTTAGTAGCAATATTAAATTAGACTATCCGCTAGTAATAGGACAAAAATAATGAATAAGTAAAAAATTGAATATGTAAAAATTTTTTTTGCTTTTTTAGTATCAAATTTATTTTTCTTAAAATTTAGTAATTCATAACAAATATAATTATAATAAATCGTTAAAATTATTGTTGGGATTAAATATATAAGTCCGGCAAAATTTATAAGATAAGGTAATAAAACAACCGGCATCATCAATAAAGAATAAATAAATATATGTATTTTAGTTTTTTCAATTCCATCTGATACTGGAAGCATTGGAATATTTGCTTTTTTATAATCGCTTGCTTTGTAAAGACTTAATGCCCAAAAGTGAGATGGAGTCCAAAAAAATATTATTAAGAATAAACTAATCGGCTCCACCGAAATTGTATTAGTTGCAATCGTCCAGCCTATAATTGGTGGTAATGCTCCTGCTGCACCTCCGATTACAATATTTTGAGGTGTCTTCCTTTTGAGCCATATCGTATATACAAAAATATAAAATAATATTGTAAATAATAATAATGCTGCTGAAAGAGTATTTGTAAAATGGTTTAACAGAACAACAGATAAAATTGTTAAAACTATTCCATATATTAAAGCATAATTTTTTGCAATTTTTCCTGTCGGAATCGGTCTTAAACAAGTTCTGGTCATTACTGCATCAATATCAGAGTCGTACCACATATTTAAGCAACCAGCTGCTCCTGCTCCAATTGCAACAAGAATAATTCCAATAATTGCATTTAAAGTTTCTATTGTTGTGTTTGAAGTTATATAGCCAACTGCACAAGTGAAAATAACCAAAGACATTACTCTTGGTTTTAATAATAAAATTAATGATTTTAAAAAAGAGTTTATATCTATTGTTGAGGAAGCTCGATGTTTTAAAGAATTAGTAGACAATTTTAATCAACATTCAAAGTAACAAATATTACAATTAAAACTAAACCAATTATTAAAATATGGTTTCCTAAATCAAAAAAACCGACTTTACTATTTTTTTTATCTATTAGTTTTCTGTGAAGAGGTAAATTATCATAAGGATTAATCTTTATATCAGATCCACTATTTTTCTCATTGTCAACTTTTACTGAAAAGCCAAACCAAGTTAGGTATATGAAAAGAATAAAAAAAATTAATAATCCAGCTAAAATAGTATATCCATCCATAAATTATTGTCCTCCAACAAAAAAATAAAAAAATCTTGTAAATACAGTATATTTTCCTTCAGCTGCCATTAGACCAATAAAGCAAGCAATTGCAGTCATCGGCCATAATAAAACATTTACTAAAGCATACCTCTCCCAAAATAAATGCATAAAGAAAGCCATAATTAATCCAGCTTTTAAAAACATAAAAAACAAAATTAAACTCCATCTTAAAAGGCCTTGAAATTCATACCAGTCAACCATGTAAGAAAAAAAACTTAGTACAAATAACAAACCCCAAATCCAAAGATATATTCCTATTTTATGAGTTGTTGTTTGTTCTTCTTTTTTTTTAATCTCTTCCATAATCTAAATTACCATAAATAAAAAAATGCAAAAATAAATACCCACACTAAATCTACAAAGTGCCAATATAAGCCAAGTATTTCAATTTCTACATAATCACCCTTCATTGTAGTAAACCAGCCCCTTTTTTGTGTATCATAATGGCCTGCAAAAACTTTATAAGCATATATAAATAAGAAAATTACTCCAATAGAGACGTGTGTCCCATGAAATCCTGTAATCATAAAAAAGTATGAACCAAATTGAGCTGCTCCAAAGGGATTTTCCCAAGGTCTTACGCCTTCATGAATTAATTTTGACCATTCAAAAGCCTGCATACCAACAAAAGTTAATCCACCTATTGCTGTTGCTAAAACTAGCCAACCACACATTTTTCTATTTTTTTCATAACCATATTTAACAGCAAGAGCCATAGTTCCACTGCTGGTAATTAGTACAAAGGTCATGATTGCTATTAGAAGTAACGGAACTGAAACTCCAAAAACTGTTAGTGCAAAAACTTCACTAGGGTAAGGCCATTCTACAGTAGTTGAGGCTCTACCTTTCATGTATGAAATTAAAAAACAACTAAAAACAAAGGTATCACTTAATAGAAAAATCCACATCATGGCTTTTCCCCAATGCACACCCTTGAACATTGTTTGGTCTGAACCCGTGTCCTTAGCCATACCTGTAAAACCAGGTTTAAACTCGTAGTCAGCTATTTTTTGTTCAGACATTATTTGCCTTTTATATTTATTTTAAGTTTTTTCTACCTCTGTATGTACAACTTCACTTGGAGGTGTAGTTTGAGGTATAAAATCTTCTTTTGCTCCAGGAACACTGAAATCATAAGGCCATCTATGAACAACAGGAAGTCTATCACCAAAATTTCCATGCTCTGGTGGAACTGTTGATGTGTGCCATTCTAAAGAATTAGCCTTCCAAGGATTCTTGCCTGCTGGTTTTCCAGTTTTTAAAGTTTTTATAATATTGAAAATTAAAATAAATTGTGCAGCTCCTACTATAAAAGCTGCTAAGCTTATAAATTCATTCATTCCTATTGCAGATGTCATGTATGGACTATCATACATTTCAAAATATCTTCTTGGAACTCCAATAAATCCTAAATAGTGCATTGGGAAGTAAATTGAATAAGCTCCCAAGAATGTTATCCAAAAATGCCATTTGCCCAAACCTTCGTGAAGCATTCTTCCTGCGACTAGTGGAAACCAATGATAAACTGCACCCATGATTACCATAAGTGGTGCAATTCCCATTACCATATGAAAATGCGCAACAACAAAGTATGTGTCAGATAATGGTACGTCTACTGAAACATTTCCAAGGAAAATTCCTGTTATACCTCCGTTCACAAATGTAACGATAAATCCAAGACACCATAGCATAACAGTATTAATTCTAATATTTCCTCTCCATAGTGTTATAATCCAGTTATACACTTTCATGGCAGTTGGAACGGCGATTATTAAAGTTGTAGTAGCAAAGAAAAAACCAAACCATGGGTTCATTCCACTTACATACATGTGGTGAGCCCAAACAAAGAAACTTAGAGCGCCAATACCTACAATTGCCCAAACCATCATTCTATACCCAAATATATTTTTTCTAGCATGTACTGAAATTAAATCTGAAACAATTCCAAAAGCAGGTAATGCAACAATATAGACTTCAGGGTGACCAAAAAACCAAAACAAATGTTGAAAAAGAATTGGACTTCCACCACCATACTCTAAAACTTCACCAGCTTTTAAAATTGTTGGCATAAAGAAACTTGTTCCAAGCACCTTATCTAGAGTCATCATTATTGAACTTACTAAAAGTGCAGGGAATGCAAGCATCGCTAATACTGTTGCAGTAAAAATGCCCCAAACAGTTAGTGGCATTCTCATTAACGTCATTCCCCTTGTTCTAGCTTGTAAAATAGTAATTAAATAATTTAGCCCGCCCATTGTAAAACCAATTACGAATAATGACAAAGATACAAGCATTAAAAGTATTCCCATTCCAGATCCAGGGGTTCCCTCTAGAATTGCTTGCGGTGGATATAAGGTCCAACCTGATCCGGTTGGTCCTCCCGGTACAAAAAAACTTGCCATTAAAACTGCAACGGCAATGAAGAACATCCAAAAACTTATCATATTGACATAAGGAAAAACCATGTCACGAGCTCCAACCATTAATGGTATTAAATAGTTACCAAAACCTCCAAGAAATAACGCAGTCAAAAAGTACACCACCATTATCATTCCATGCATAGTTACAAACTGATAATAATGTTCAGCTGTCATAAAGCCTGCAAGTCCAGGAAAACCTAATTGCAATCTCATTAACCAAGATAAAATTAGCCCAACTACTCCAGTAAATACTGCAGTTAAAAAATATTGAACACCAATTACTTTTGCATCCTGACAAAAAACCCATTTAGTAATAAAGCTGTGGCCATGATATAAATCCTGCTCAGGAATTTCAGCCGGTCTTACATAATCAATATCTGCAGCAGCTGAACCTGAATATTGATTCATAGTTTCTGAGGATTGAGCTTGTATACTTTGTTTATTATCTATTTCATCTGACATAATTTATTTACCTTTATATATTAATTTAAATCAATTTTTTTAACAATTTTATTTTTTTCAATTTCCAATTTATTTTGTTTTGCTACTAATTCTGAATAAGTTTCTTGTTCATTTAGCCACTGATTGTAGTTTTGCTCGTCTTGGACGATAACTGTACCCCTCATTGCATAATGTCCTACACCACAATACTCAGCACACAAAACTTCATATTCACCTACCTTGTTGGGTTCAAACCAATAAAATGTAATTACTCCTGGAACCGCATCCATTTTGGATCTAAATTGTGGAACATACCAATTGTGAAGAACATCAACTGATCTTAATAAAATTTTTACAGGCCTATCTATTTTTAAATTCAAAACATCACTTTGGATCATTATATCATCTTGACCAAATGGATCGTCTGGATTTATTCCAAAAGGATTTTCATCATTTATATTTACGACTTTTGTCGTTCCTAATTTTCCATCTTCACCTGGCAACCTATATTGCCATCCCCATTGCCAAGCCATTACATCTACCTCTAAAGCATTTTTTGGAACGTTTACATATTGATTCCAGATAATCAAACCTGGAGCAAGTAATGCTGCAACACCGATTGTTGTTGCCCATGTAAGAATTCTTTCTAATTTTTTATCTTCTGGTTTGTATTCTACTTTTCTTCCTTCTTTGTAGGAAAATTTAAAAACACAATAAATCATAAACAAACAAACAGCCACAAAAACTCCACCACCAACCCAGAATGTTAATGTAATAGTGTCATCCATTCCTTGCCAATTTGAGGCTATGTCAGTCCAGTACCAAGGGGTAAAAATGTGAAAAAGTACCGATCCGAGTATGACTAAAAAAAATATAATTCCTACGTGCATATGCGTTATATAGAACAATAATAGTATAAATACCTATGACAAAATGTCATAAAACTAAAGTAAATAAACTAATATATTCAACATTTATATGCTTAGTAAATTAGGAATTTTAATTACAATACTCGTATTAGTTTTACTTTTCTTTTTTGTTATATCTTTTGGTGCTGGCGCTTTCTCAAAGGGTAAAGTTAGATCTGAAACAAAAAGATATTTAAGATCAGTAAATATACTTTTAATTATTGTTGCTGTAGTTGGATCTATATTGGTTTTATTTCTTTAAATTTTAAGATATCAAAGATTTACAAAATGCTATTACAGCATCATTGTACACAAACATTATTGCAAAAAATACAAACCAAACAATAAATAAGAAAAGCCAATAAACAGAAAGCACATTTATATTTTTTTCTTCTTTGGCATAGTCTTTTTCCTGCAGCTTAAATATTTTAGAAGTAACTTTTCCCCAAAAGAATAATCCACCTAAAAGATGAATCCCATGAAGTGCTGTAAAAAAGTAAAATGAAGAAAAATAAGTATTAGTAGATACATAATTTCCACTAATCATTAATTGATACCATAATAGAAGCTGTAGAACTAAAAATAAATAACTTAAAGCACCTACAAAAATTAGATTTTGTTTTATTTTATTTGTAATTTTTTTATTAAAATCTTTTCTAATTTTATCAAAAAAATATGTAACAAAAATTAAGACTAAAGTATTTATCCATAATAGATTAGTTCTTAAAATTAGTGTTGTATCCTGCTCTGGTGGAAGAGAATATAAATATCCAGTAAATATTAGACTAAATAAAACAGAACTTATTCCGAAAATAATAATTACTGCAGACATTTGATTTGATAAATTAAATGTCTGACCTGTGTGCTCTGTATCAATTGCAGCTTGTTCTGCTTCCCAAGGTTTTTGGGATAGTGTGCTAAATATTTTCTTTATGAATGAATTCATAATGTTTATATAGTTAGAAAAAATTAATTTACAACAATGAATTTAAAAACTTCTATAACAATAATAACTGGTTGTTTGGTAATTTTTCTATTTATTATGTTGCCCATATTTTTATCTATAGAAAAAAAACAAGATGAATTTGAAGCAAATTTCCAAGGGTCGGAATTTTCATTGCAAGATGTAAATGATGAAGTTATTACCCAAACTTCATTTGAAGGTCCATTAACTGCTATATTTTTTGGATTTACTAATTGCCCTGATATATGTCCTATGACTTTAAATAATTTAGATCTCGTAATTAATAAACTTAGCGAGAAACAAAAAGCAAAGTTCAAAGTTTTTTTTGTAAGTATTGACCCTGAAAGAGATAGTCCAGAAATAATAAAAGAGTACTTAAACTCCTTTGAAAATAAAATGTTTGGAATTACAGGTGATCCCAAAAAAATTTTTTTAATGTCTCAATCTTGGGGGGTTCTTTCAGAAAAAATATTTACTGGCGACGGTGAATATTTAATAAATCATAGTTCTTCAATAATACTTCTTAAAAATGGAAAATTTGTTAGTAGAATAAGTCACCACGCAGCATATGAAGATATTTATAAAAATATAAATAAATATCTATGATAAAAGATTAAAAGTTGCTATTGATATCATTGAAATAGCTGCAGTTTCAGATCTTAAAATATTTTTATTTATTTTAAGAGATATTAAATTTTTTAATTTTAAAATATTTTGTCTTTCTTTAATTGTAAAATCACCCTCTGGTCCAACAAGAATACAAATAGGACCTTTATGTTTTATACTAAATTTATTATTTTTAGTATTGAGATCGCCAAAAATAATATTTGTATTTTGATTTAATCTTAAAAAGTTATCAAATCTTGTAAGGTTTTCTAAATCAGGTACTGTAAGTCTATTACTTTGTTCGGATGCCTCAATCATAATTTTGTTAAGTCTTTTTTCATTTAATTTTCTTACAATTGTTCTTTCGGTCAATATAGGTATAAATTTTGTTATTCCTAATTCAGTAGCTTTTTGTATCATTAAATTTAAATAATTTAATTTAATAGGAGCAAAAGCTAACCATAATTCTCTTTCAATGTTTTTTAATCTTAATTTATTTATTATAGAAAACTCTATAATACCTTTATTAATATCCTTTATTTTTGCTTCCCACTCTCCACTTTGATTAAATAGAGAAAAAGTTTGACCAATATTAATCCTCATTACTTTGGATAAATAGTGTGATTGTGATTTATCAAGCTTTGAATTTAAATTAATTGATAAACTTTCATTGAAAAATAATCTAATATTACTCATTTAGATAAGTTAATTTATGAAAAATATTAAAGCAATAATATTTGATGCTTATGGCACATTATTTGATGTCAATTCGGCTGCAGAAAAATGTAAAGATAAAATTGGTAATAAATGGGAAGGTTTTGCAAATTATTGGCGAACCACACAACTGGAATATACTTGGCTTAGAAGTTTAATGAATAGACATAAGGATTTTTGGAAAATTACTGAGGACAGTTTAGATAAATCTATGAAAGCTTTTAATATTGAAAAGTCTATGAAAAATGAACTTTTGAATTTATATAAAATTTTGTCAACATTTCCTGAGGTAAAAAATGTTTTGAATAATCTTAAAGAAAATAATTATAAACTTGCTATCCTCTCTAATGGTACACCTACTCTATTAAATCAATTAGTTAAAAGTAACGATTTAGATAAAATTTTTGATGATGTTTTTTCTATTGAGGAAGCTGGAATCTATAAACCAAATTCAAAAGTTTATGACATTCCAATAAAAAAATATCAATTTCAAAAAAATGAGATTTTATTTTTAAGTGCAAATACTTGGGATGTTTCTGGTGGTGGAAATTATGGTTACAATGCAATTTGGGTAAACCGAAATAATAATATTTTCGATAACCTTGATTATAAACCAGTAAATGAAATAAAAAATTTAAATGAAATTAACAATTTGTTGAAATCTAATTGAAAATTTAGAAGCTTTATCTATAAACTATATTTAATAAAATCCTTGAATCTACATCATCTTGTGTAATTCCATAGTGTTCGTCTGTATTGTTAAAAAATATCATTTGATTTTCTTTAGATTGGACTTCTTTGTCCTTAATTACAGTCCCCCCATTACAGCTAGTAAAATTCAATATACAAATTTTTACATCTTTATCTGGTTTATTGTTTGCATCTGTCCAATCATGATGCTTTCTATGTTTTATTTTTTTACCTTGATTACTATATAAATTTGCTTTTATTCGTAAAAATTTATTAAAATTACTTTGTTGACTAATAAAATATTTAATAGCTTCAAATTTAGTAAAGTAGTTACTATTAATTTTTTGATTTTCTACTAAGGTATGAGTAAACATAAAATTATTATCATCTTCGAATGTTGTGGTTTGTTTTTGATAAAACCAAGGAAAAGTGTTAGAATAAACTAACTTTTGTAGTTCTTTAAAATAATCCTCTAATAAAAAGTTATCTACTATTTTCATTTAATTATGATAGCACAAGAAATTAAAAAATGAAGTAAAGAACCTACTTCTGCTACTTGATATTTTACTAATAAATAGTTATTTGATTAATAATAATGAACAATATTTTAGATTTTTCAGCAAGATTTTTAATTTCGATATTATTCTTTTTAAATGGAATTTTTAAAATTAATAATTATGAAGGAGCAATTGGCTGGATGGAAGGCTTTGGTATGCCTGGAATACTATTAACTCCAGCTATTATTTTAGAAATACTAGGACCAATTTTAATTATTATTGGATATCAAACTAGAATTGCTGCGGCATTATTAAGTTTATTTTGTATTGCTACTGCGGTTATATTTCATAATGATTTTGGCGATCAAATGCAACTAACGTCATTTTTAAAAAATATTGGCTTAGCTGGAGGTTTTTTATTTCTAGTAGTAAATGGTCCAAAAGGTTTAAGTCTTGATAAAAAATTAGGAAAATAAAATGTCAAAAATTGAAGTTAAACAAATAATAGACCCTATAATGGCTTCTGATGGAGCTGGTGTTAAGCTAAAAAGAAGTATTGGAGTAAAACCTAATTACTTTGATCCATTTCTAATGCTAGATGAATTTGGATCAGATAATAAAGATGATTATGTAGGAGGGTTTCCTCCTCATCCTCATAGAGGGATAGAAACTGTTACCTATATGCTTCAAGGTGAATTTGAACATGAGGATAGTACTGGTGCCAAAGGAAGAATGAAATCTGGAGATGTTCAATGGATGAAAACTGGCAGCGGCATTATTCACTCTGAAATGCCAGCAATGTCAGAAGGAAGACTTCATGGATTTCAATTATGGATAAATATGCCAGCAAAATTAAAAATGAATAAACCTGATTATATTTATATAGACTCAAACAAAATGCAAATTCATAAAGACAATGAAAAACAAGTTAAAGTGATTGCTGGAAAATATGAAAAAGCAGTTGGGCCTGTAAAAGGACATAATGTTGAACCTATTTATTTTGATATAGAAATTAAAAAAGGTAAAGAGTTTATTTTTGAATTACCTTCTACACATAATTCTTTTATTTATTTAATTGATGGCGAAATTAAAATTGGAAACAAGGGTCATGATAAAATAAAAGATTCAACTTTAATTTTATTAACTAAAGGAGAAAAATTAGGTATTTATGGTCTATCCAAGGCTAAATTTTTGTTAATTTCTGGAAAGCCAATTGGTGAAGAGATTGCTAGAGGAGGTCCTTTTGTAATGAATACTAAAGAAGAAGTGTTGCAAGCTGTCCAAGATTATCATAATGGTACGTTTGTAAAAAATGAGAGAAGTAAAAATATCTAAGCATGGAGGACCTGAAGTTTTAGAGTTAAAAGATTTTTCTTTAGATAATCCAAAAGATAATGAAGTTACTATTGAGCATAAAGCTATTGGATTAAATTATATAGATACTTATCATCGATCTGGCCTTTATCCTCTAAACTTACCCACATCCATTGGAGCTGAGGGAGCCGGAATAATAAAAAAAGTAGGTACAAATGTTAAAGAATTTAATGTAGGCGATAGAGTATCTTATGCTGGAACACCATTAGGAGCATATTCAACACATAGAAACTATCCAACTAAGAACCTAGTAAAAGTTCCGGATAGTATTGATTTAGAAATAGCAGCAACTTTGATGACAAAAGGTTTAACAACATTCTACTTATTGCATAAAACTTATAAAGTATCATCTGGCCAAACAGTTCTCTTCCATGCTGCAGCAGGTGGTGTTGGTCAAATATTTGGTCAATGGGCAAAAACTTTAGGATGTACAACAATAGGAACTGTCGGTAGCGACGAAAAAATTCAAAAAGCAAAAACTTATGGGTATGACCATGTTATTAATTACAATAAGGAAAATTTTTCAGAAAAAGTTTTAGAAATTACAGATGGCAAAGGTGTTCCAGTAGTTTATGATGGTGTAGGAAAAAATACTTTTGAAGATTCATTAAAATGTTTATGTGTCAGAGGTATCATGGTCTCTTTTGGAAATGCATCTGGACCTCTATCTCCAATAAATGTTCCTAAATTATTACAACCAAAAGGTTTGTATTTTGTCAGACCTGCAATGCAACAGTACTTAAGTTCTCGAGAAGATATTAATGAAGCATCAGAAATTTTATTTGAAAAAGTATTAGCAAAAAAAATTAAAATTGAAATTTTTAAAAAATATAAATTAGAAAATATTATACAAGCACACAAAGATTTGGAGTCTAGAAAAATACTAGGCCCAGCAATAATTATTCCTTAAATTGAATATCCATATCAGATAGATGTAGTTTTAAAGCTTTAGTAGAAATTTGTATTTCTCTTATAAAAAAAACTATAGATATCATCATTGACAAGCAACATGTCCCAAATATGATTCTGGCAATTGATAAACTTTCGAGATAGAGAGCAAATACAGTTAGCATATTAAACAAAAAACCAAAAGCAGCAAACATTATAGCATATTTAATTACTACAATTCTGTTATCTAGATTAATCAGCTGTGCTTTCCATTCAGGTGGGGTATGTTTTTCAAAAACAAATTCATCATGAATTTTACGAATTAATGAACTAAGAGTATGGAATCTATTTGAATACACAGCCATAATTAATGGTATAGCTGGAAACATTAGTGCGGTTACAGTGTAATCTATATTCATACGAATCAGTTTGATTATGAATCTAGCCTTTGTTATTTACAAGAAAATTAAATGAAAAATCTTAAATTATTTATTGAACTTACAAGGCTAAATAAACCTATTGGTTATATGTTGCTATTTTGGCCATGTCTTTGGGGTCTAACAATGGCATATAATTTCGAAAATGATTTAGATAAATATTTATTCTACGTAGCGTTATTTTTTTTTGGTTCTGTTTTAATGAGATCAGCTGGATGCATTGTTAATGATATTGCAGATAGAAATTTTGATAAAAAAGTCGAAAGAACAAAAAATAGACCTATAGCATCAGGAAAAATTTCTGTTTTTTTAGCCTCCATATACGCATCAATTTTATGTTTTATTGCTTTTTTAGTATTAATCAATTTCAACAATTTAACAATAATTTTAGCGATAGCTTCTATGCCATTTGCATTTTCATACCCTCTTATGAAAAGATTCACATATTGGCCTCAGCTTTTTTTGGGAATTACATTTAATTATGGTTTGTTATTAGCATGGGTTTCAATTCATGGAAGTATTAATATTTCAACTATAATACTATATTTTGGAGCCATATTTTGGACATTAGGTTATGACACCATTTATGGATATCAGGATATAAAGGATGATGAAATAATTGGTGTTAAATCAACTTCAATAAAATTTAAAAATAATCCAAAAAAATTTTTATATACATGTTACTCACTAACAATCATTTCTCTAATTTTAACTGGTTTATTTATGAAATTTAAATTATTATACTTTTTGTTTATTATTATTCCAATAATTCATCTATTATACTTTCAGGTGTATAAATTGACTGGAAAAAATCCAAAAATTTTTTTAAATAAATTTAAGTCAAATAATTTTTTAGGATTATTAGTTTTTGTAAATATTTTAATTGGAAAAATAGTTTAATGAGTAACCTTGAAACATTAAAAAGATTATACAATGAGTATACTAAAGTATATTTAAAAAATATATTAGTTTCTGTTTTTTTTTCAATTATAGTTGCTGGAAGTACATCTGCAATTGCATGGTTGCTCGACCCGGCGATAAAAAAAATTTTTATAGAGAAGGATCAAACTTTAATTTATATTATACCTTTAGCAATTATAATTTCATTTACCTTAAAAGGCGTTTCATTATATTTGGCGAAAACTATATTAATAAAAGTTGCCAATAATGTTATGAAAACTATGCAATTTCAAGTAGTTCAATCTATAATTAATTCCGACTCAGAGTCTGTACAAAAAAAACACTCAGGTAAATTTATTTCTCACTTGAGTTTTGATATCCAAATGATTGTTAACTTAGTTAGTAATACAATTCTAAATTTAACTAAAGATCTTTTAACATTGATTGGATTAGTCGGTGTAATGTTCTATCAAAACTGGAGGTTAGCAATATTTGCTTTAATAATGATACCTCTTGCATCAGTAGCTGCAAAATCATTAGGTAAAAGAATTGGTAAAGTTGCAACCCAAGCACAAGAAAAATCTGGAATACTGACCTCTTACTTATTAGAAATTTTT
>CACFUX010000021.1 GCA_902569615.1 uncultured Pelagibacteraceae bacterium
TTAAATTGCCATCATTATCAAAATTAATATAAGCACTAAATTCTGCAGTTCCTTTTTTAATAATTTGTGTTGCTAATATAATTTGTGGTGTTCTATTAATAATTTTATAAAACTCTAAGTAATCAATAACATCGTTGCTCTTAGTTTTAATAAAAATATTTTTTATTGAAAAATTTTTTTTTATGTAAGAGTTAATTGAAATAATTGAAGAAATTTCCTCTATTTTGATTTTTTTGTTTCCAGTAGCAAGTTCTGGGTTTTGCGTTTTTATTTTTATTGATAGATTTTTAAGATCTAAATGTAGTTTTACAGTAGTTAATTTAATATCTATTTCTTTATTTTGTGCTTTAATCTGATCTTTTATCATTGAGTTAAATCTTGATGTTTCAACTCCAAAATAACTGAGATAAAAAATAATTATTAAAAGAAATATTACAACCAAACTTATAATTTTAAATAATCTTTTAATCATTTAGTTTATATAAAGAGCTCTCTAAAAATTCATCAATTTCACCATCTAAAATTTTATCTGGGCTTGTGCTTTCATAGTTGGTTCTATTATCTTTCACCAATCTATAAGGGTGTAAAACATATGATCTAATTTGATGGCCCCATCCAATATCTGATTTACTATTCTCAGTATTTTTTAGTTCTTGTTCTTTTTTTTTTAACTCATGCTCATAAATTCTTGCTTTTAGCATGTTCACACATGTTTCTTTATTTTTATGTTGAGACCTTTCGCTTTGACACTGAACAACAATTTTTGTTGGAATGTGTGTGATTCTTACTGCACTATCAGTTGTGTTCACATGTTGGCCCCCTGCGCCGCTTGATCTATATGTGTCAACACGTAAATCTTTTTCGATTATTTCTACTTTTATACTTTCATCTACTACTGGATAAACCCAGACACTCGCAAAACTTGTATGTCTTCTGGCTCCTGAATCAAATGGTGATATTCTAACTAATCGATGTATACCTGACTCTGACTTTAAAAAACCATAAACATAGTTGCCATCAATTTTTATTGTTGAAGATTTAATTCCTGCTTCGTCACCCTTATGTTCACTAATTAATTGATATTTAAAATCTTTTCCAGATGCCCATTTCATATACATTCTTCTGAGCATTTCTGCCCAATCTTGGCTCTCTGTACCGCCAGCTCCTGCATGTATCTCTAGATATGAATTAAGACTGTCAGCTTCATTTGAGAGAAAACACTTAATTTCATTTCTTTTTATATTTTTGTAGAGATTAAGAATATTTGTTTCAGTTTCTTTTAAAACAGTATCATTATTTTCTTCGAAAGCTAAATTATATAAATCCTTAAATTCATCAAATTGTTTTATAGAATTCTCATAATTTTTAATTAAATCTTCATAAATTTTTTTTTGTTTTAAACTTTTTTCTGCTTTAGATTTATTTGACCAGAAATCTGGCTTCAAAATTAAATTATTAATAGTTTCAAGTTTTGAATAGACTTGATTCTTTTCAAAGATACTCCTTGATTCTTTGGTTAATCTTTTCTATTTCGGATTTATAATTTGAAATATCATTATTCATTAATAGAATTTTAATATATTATTTTTATCTACTTTTAAATTTAAATTATTATTGTTACCAAGGTTTTTTGAAAAATCCTCTTTTTTGAAAGCTTCAATAATAGTTGTTTTTGAACCAAAATCTGCTTTTTTGCCAGTTTTTTGATCTATTACTAAAAATTTAATATTTTTTGCAACTTTAAATGGTCTTGCGTCAGCTTTTTTAACTGCTTTTTCAATAAACGATTTAAATATAGGCATTGCTGTTTTAGAACCAGTCTCATATTTTCCTAGGCTTTTAGGTTCATCATGACCTACATAAACTCCTATAACTAAATTTGATGTATAGCCAATAAACCATGCATCTGTGTTATCATTTGTTGTTCCTGTTTTTCCAGCTAAATCTAAATTTAATTTATTTAATTTTCTTCCAGTTCCTCTTTTGATTACACCTTCTAAAATAGAAGTTATTTGGTATGCAGTTTCCTCAGAAAATATTCTTTTAAAATTATCTTCTATTTTTGGAACTTCATCACCCAGATATGAAATTTCTTTACATTTTTTACAAATTCTTTTTTCAGAATTAAAAATTGTATTACCTTCACTATCTTGAATTCGATCCAAAAATATTGGTTGGATCAATTTACCACCATTAACAAATGAACAATATGCTGAAGTTAATTTTAATAAGGTAGTTTCTGCTGATCCCAAAGAAATCGATAATAACTCTTCTGGATTATCATAAATGTTTAAGTTTTTTGCAAATTTGGCAACTTTGTTTACTCCAATTTCTTGGGCAATTCTAACTGTCATTAAGTTTCTAGATTTTTCAACACCCGTTCGTATGGTTGAAGGACCATAAAACTTTTTTCCATAATTTTCTGGTTTCCACATTTTTAAATCTTCACCTTGGTCTAAAACTATTGGAGCATCTAATACTAAAGAAGATGGTGTAAATTGATTTTCTAGAGCTAAAGCATAAACAAAAGGTTTAAACGCTGATCCAGGTTGCCTTAAAGCTTGTGTTGCCCTGTTGAATTCACTTAATTTAAAACTGAATCCTCCTGACAAAGCAAGAATTCTTCCTGAATAAGGATCCATAACAACAATTCCACCATTCGCTTTTGGTATTTGTTTTAAACTAAAAATATTATCTTTAATAAGTTTTACGTAAATTATGTCACCTTTTTTAAATAATTCTTCAAATTCTTTTTTTGTCCAAGAAATATTTTTATATTTTATAATTCCATTTATTTTATTTTCAGTTTCAATTTCTAAATTAAATTTATTAACTTTTTTTACTATTGCTAGTTTCCAATCTAGTGATTTCTCTATTTTAAATTTTTTTAAATCTTTATTCCACTCTTTGCTATATTTTTTGTTTGTTAGTGGTCCTTTCCATCCTTTTCTTTTATCATACTCTTCTAGACCGTTCCGTAATGACTCAGTTGCAATTGATTGTAGTTCAAGATTAATTGGAGTTTTTATTATTAAGCCTTGTTTATAAATCTTATTAAAACCATATTTTTCGACAAGGTATTTTCTAACATCTTCAACATAATATCTTGCGTCTTCTAAATATGTTTTTTTTCTTTTTCTAAGAACTATTTCACTATTAATTATTTCATTATATTTATTTTTATCTATATAGGAATTTTCTAATAAATTATTAATAACTAGGTTTCTTCTAAATTTAGCAAGTTCAATATTTTTAAATGGATTATATTTACTTGGTGCCTTTGGAAGTGCTGCTAATAATGCTGCTTCTTTATAATTTAATTTGCTAATAGGTTTATCAAAATATTCTAAACTTGCTGATGCTATTCCATATGATCCTTCGCCTAAATAAATTTGATTAAGGTATAATTCTAGTATTCTTTCTTTAGATAGCGTTCTTTCAATTCTAAAGGCAAGTATAGCTTCTTTTAATTTTCTATTAATACTTACTTCATTAGTAAGTAGGAAATTTTTAGCTACCTGTTGAGTAATTGTAGAGGCTCCCTCTAATCTTTTAGATGTAATTATATTAGAAATATTTCTTATTATTGCTCTTGCTATTCCTTTTGCATCCACTCCAGGATGTGAAAAAAAATTTTTATCCTCTGCAGATAAAAAAGCATTTATTACTATTTTTGGTATTGCCTCATAAGGTACAAATATTCTTTTTTCAGATGAAAAATCACTAACTAAATCACCTCCTCCTGAATAAAGTTTGCTAGAAACAGCTGGTTTATACATTTTTAAAAACTTGTAGTCTGGGAGTTCATTTGAATAAGTCCAAAGTATCGAGATAATTGCTATGAAGAAAACTAATATTCCAGAAACAACAAAAATAAGTATTTTTTTGAATAACTTGCTCATTTTAGTATTATTTAGATTATGAATTTGTTAAACATAAGGCACAGAATTTATAAAAAATTATGAATATTATAATCAAAAATTTATGGCAAAAAATTTATATATTGATGCATCGCATCCTAATGAAACTAGAGTTGTACTTAAATCCGAAGATAACATTGAGGATTATGAGTATGAAAGTATAAACAACAGTTTAATTAAGAATAACATATACCTAGGAAAAGTTAGTAGAATTGAACCTTCATTACAAGCTGCATTTGTTGATTTTGGAAGAGAAAGACATGGGTTTTTATCATTCAATGATATCCAATCTGATTATTATCAGATCCCACAAAGTGATTTAGATAAAATAAAAGAAGAAGAAGAAAAAGTAAGAGAAGAATTAATTAAAGAAGATGAAAAAACAGAAGATAGATTAGTAGATGGTAATAATATAACTTTAGAAAAACAAGATCCAATAGAAAAAACACCTTTAGAAAATAAAATTGAAGAACATACAAAAGAAAAAAGATATCCAGGTAAAAGATACAAAATTCAGGAAGTAATAAAACCTAATCAAGTAATGCTCATTCAAGTTCTGAAAGATGAGAGAGGTTTAAAAGGTGCTGCTTTAACAACTTTCATATCTATTGCAGGGAAATATATAGTTCTGATGCCAAACACACCAAAAGGTGGTGGAATTTCAAGAAAAATTTTTAATCCTGCTGACAGAAAAAAAATAAGAAAAATTTTAAATGAAATTGAAATTCAAAAAGGCATGGGATTAATAGTAAGAACTGCAGGTTCAAACAAAACAAAAAATGAAATAAAGAATGATCTGAGCAATTTAATAAATATTTGGGATTCTATTAAAGATAAAGCAATTAATTCAATTGCACCAAATTTAATACATCAAGAAAGTGATATAATTAAAAGATCAATTAGAGATATGTACGATGAAGAAACTCAAAATATAATTGTTGAAGGTAATGAAGGATATCAAAAAGCAAAAAATTATATGAAATTAGTAATGCCTAGTAATGTAAAAAAAATAAAAAAATATAGAGATAAGATACCATTATTTTTTAAGGAAAAAATTGATTCAAAATTATATGAAATTTTTGAAACACAAGTAAAATTAAAATCTGGTGGTTATTTAGTGATTAATCCTACAGAAGCGTTAGTTTCTGTAGATGTTAACTCGGGAAGTTCGATAAAACAGAAGAATGTTGAAAGCACAGCGGTTGATACAAATCTTGAGGCAGCTGAAGAAATTGCGAGACAAATTAAGTTAAGAGATTTATCAGGATTACTTATTATAGATTTTATAGATATGCTAAGTTATTCGAATAAAAGATTAGTAGAAAGAAGACTCAAAGATAGATGTAGAACTGATAGAGCCAGAATTCAAATAGGAAGAATAAGTAATTTTGGACTTTTGGAAATGTCAAGGCAAAGGCTAAGAGAGAGTAATATTAAATGGAGCATAAAATTATCAAATGAAACTTTTGCGTTAAAAATTTTAAAATTGATAGAACTTAAAAGCTTAGAAAATAACTCCAAAATAATTAAAATTCATTTAAATGAAAAAATGAGTAACTTTATAAAACAAAGTTATGTTGAAGACCTAAATTATTTCAAAAATAAAAATAAAATAGAAATTAATTTTTTTGAAAAAAATTCACTATTATTTGAAGATTATGAAATTGAATTTTTATCAAAAACAAACAAAATAATCGAAAAAATAGAAAAAATATCAAACTTAAAAAAGCTAGAAATATTAAAACCTGAAGTTAAAAATTATAATACAAATAAAAAAAAGTTTAAAAAAAAGAAATTTTTCAAAAAAAAAATTAAGAAAAAAAATTAAATTAAGCCTTTTTTTGGAGAAGATGCAGAACCAAAAATATTTTTTTTTATTCTTCCAGATAAATAAGATTTTCTTCCTGAGTTAACAGCAAGCTTCATAGCATCAGCCATCAAATATGGATTTTTTGCTTTTGCAATTGCAGTATTAATTAAAACTCCATCACATCCAATTTCCATGGCCATAGAGGCATCTGAGGCTGATCCAATTCCTGCATCAATTATTAAAGGAAGTTTTGTTTGCATTCTGATAATTTTAATATTTAATTTATTTTGAATTCCTAAACCAGAACCTATTGGGGCTGCTAATGGCATAATTGCACTTGCACCAACATTTTCTAATCTTTTTGCCATCAGGGGATCATCGTTGCAATAAACCATTACACTAAATCCCTCTTTAGTTAAAATTTCTGTAGATTTTAATGTTTCAATCATGTCGGGAAACAAATTTTTTTTATCTCCTAGTACCTCTAATTTAACCAGCTTCCAGCCTCCAATTTCTCGAGCGAGCCTAAGGGTTCTTAATGCTTCATCAGAAGTAAAACAACCTGCAGTATTTGGGAGGTAAGTAATTTTTTTTGGATCAATATAATCCATTAATATTGGTTTATTTTTATCGACAATATTAACTCTTCTTACTGCAACTGTTACAATTTCTGCGCCTGATATTTTAATTGCTTTTGCGCATTCGGACATACTTTTATATTTTCCAGTGCCAACTATAAGCCTTGAATGAAATTTTTTATTTGCAATTTTAAGAAAATCCTTATTTTTCATTAACCTCCTCCTATAAAATGAACTATTTCAATTTTGTCATTACTTTTTAATTTAATTTTATTTACTTTTTTTTTGTCTATAATTTTTTTATTTAACTCTATAGCTACTTTATTTATAGGTATTTTAAGTTTTTTAATTAGCTTAAATAATGAATCATTCTTGTTAAATGTAAGTTTTTTTCCATTGATATTAATTTTTATTTTATTTTTAAATTTCATGTATTATAAGCTTACTGTGAACGATATTATAATCATTAATGGTCCAAATCTTAATCTATTAGGTGAAAGAGAACAATCCCAATATGGAAATATTACCTTTGAAAAATTAAAAAAAGATTGTCAAGAACATTCAAAAAAAATAGGAATTAATTCAACTTTTTTTCAGTCTAATATAGAAGGTGAAATAGTAACAAAAATACAAGATTCAAGAAACTCTAATGATGGAATTATAATAAATGCCGCAGGTTATACTCATACATCTGTTTCAATTAGAGATGCTTTGGATATATTTAAAAAACCAATTATAGAACTACATATATCGAATATTTATAAGAGAGAAGAATTTAGACAAAAATCTTTAATTTCTAATGTCTCAACAGGAGTAATCTGTGGATTTGGGTCAAATGGTTATATTTTGGCCATAAATGCAATGCATGAATTGCTAAAAAATGGAAATAGATAAAAAAATTATATTAAGATTAATTCAAGTTTTAGAAGATTTAAAAAAATCTTTAAAAGGTATTGATATTGAATCTGAGAGTACTGAATTAAAAGAAGAAATAGATTTATCAGATAAAATAATTATTAAAAGTCCAATTGTTGGAACAGCCTATCTTGCTCCTGAACCTGGCGGAAAAAAATTTGTTGAAGTTGGAAAAAAAATAAAAAAAGGTGATACTTTAATGATCATCGAGGCTATGAAAACAATGAATCATGTTCCATCAACCAAAGATGGAGTTGTAAAAGAGGTTTGTGTAGAAGATGGTCAACCTGTTGAATTTGATCAAAAAATTATAATTCTAGAATAATGTTTAAAAAAATATTAATTGCTAATCGAGGAGAGATTGCAGTTAGAGTAATTCGAGCCTGCAAAGAATGGGGAATTCAGACAGTTGCTATTCATTCTGATGTAGATAGAGAGAGTATGCATGTAAGACTGGCAGATGAAAGTGTATGTATTGGAACTCATCAACCAATAAATAGTTATTTAAATATCCCTGCAATAATATCAGCAATTGAACTAACGGGAGCAGAAGCGGTTCATCCAGGTTATGGTTTTTTATCGGAAAATTCAGAATTTGCTAAAATTTTAGAGGACTACAAAATAAAATTTATAGGTCCATCTTCCAAATTAATAAAAATGATGGGTGATAAAATACAGGCAAAAAAAATAGCAAAAGAATATGGTCTTCCAGTTATCGAAGGTTCAGATGGTGGAGTGAAAGATAAAGAGGAAGCAAAAAATATATGTAAAAAAATTGGTTTTCCAGTTCTAATTAAAGCATCAGGTGGTGGTGGTGGAAAAGGAATGAAAATAGTTAATCAAGATTCTGAATTTGAAAATTTATTTGCTACTGCTAAATCTGAAGCCCAGAAATATTTTGGCAATGATGAGGTATATATAGAAAAATTTTTTCAAAATCCTAGACATATTGAAGTCCAAGTTTTATCAGGAAAAAATAGAACTGTTCATTTACATGAAAGAGATTGTTCAGTTCAAAGAAGACATCAAAAACTAATTGAAGAAACCCCCAGTCCAGTTTTAAATGATAAAATAAGAAAAGATTTATTCGAAAAAACAGTAAATATGGTAAGTAAAATTGGATATGAAGGTGCTGGAACGGTTGAATTTATTTATGAAAATGAAAAATTTTATTTTTTAGAAATGAATACAAGAGTTCAAGTTGAACATCCAGTTACAGAAATGATTACTGGAATAGATATTATAAAAGAGCAAATTTGGATAGCTTATTCTGGAGACACTGCTTTAAAGCAAAGTGACATCACACCAAGAGGCCATGCTATAGAATGTAGAATTAATGCAGAGGATGCTAGTAAAAATTTTCAACCTTCGCCAGGAACTATTCAAATGTGTCACCAACCATCTGGTTTTAGAACTAGAGTAGATGGCTCAATTTACCAAGGTTATAAGGTGACACCATACTATGATAGTTTAGTATGCAAGTTAATTTGTCATGGAAGAAATAGATTAGAAGCTATTCAAAGAATGAGAAGATCTTTGGATGAATTTGTAATAGAAGGTATAACAACTACAATACCATTACATCAAAAGCTGCTGAATCATCCTAAGTTTTTAGACTCGAATTTCAATGTAAGCTGGCTGGATAAAGAAAAAATTATCTAATAACATTTAATAAGCCAAATATCATATACTGGGTGATCAAATAAGCTTATAGATGGGCTTGAAGAAAAGGTCCAACCATTGAAGATGAATACTTTATCGTTATTATTTAAAGTAACATCCTGAACCTGCATATAAGCTGTAACTTCAGGATTATCGTCAAATTCTGAATTTTTACATTTCAAAACTTTTATGATTAAATTTTCAAACTTCTTGTCTTCTTCAATTTTTAATTTTAACTGACTAGTTTTAGAGCTTACTTTATCTAATATCTTTACTTCAACAATATTATTATCTTTTGCGTTAGTATTGGATATAAATAGCGATAGTAAAAAAATTATGTTAGCAAGTAGCAGTAACTTAATTTTTCCAAGTATTATACTTTTTTTTTGTTGCATCTGTATTTTCTTTTGGACTATATGCTTGATCAGATCCAGTAAGATTTGGTCTATGTGGTTTTTGCCAATCAAATTTTTTTAATTCATGATTATTTTCTATTTTATTAGCGGTAAAATGCATCCAAGAATACCATTCATTAGGAATTTTTGATGCATCAACTTCTCCATTGTAAATCACTATTCTTTTACCTTTTTTGGTTTGATAGTATTTATTTCCAAATTCGTCTTCACCTACAAACTTTCCAAAAAAAATAATATTTAATCTAGTCCCAATAGTTTGGTGATTCCACCAGGTAAAAATTTGTTTAAAGATTGTCAACATAAATTTAAATAATTTTTTTCAATTTAAAATTGTAAAAAATAAATTAGACTAAAATTCAAATTTGTATATACAATAATCTATAAAGACTCAAAAAATAATAATTAAGGGAAAAAATGGCAAAATATTTAGTTGAAACTTACTATAATTGCACTTTTAAAGTAAGTCATTATTTAGATGAGGTAAATGATTCTGAGCTTAAAAATTTGGAAAAAAGAGATGATGGAAAGTACGAAATAATAGATGTTAAACTAGACAATAGGAAAACAAAAAATCTTAATAAAGTTGGTAAAATAAGCGAATTAAATAATAAAGAAAATAATAAGATAGATTTGTTATCTGAAATAAAATCTGAAAATATAAAAAGTAATATTGTATCAAACAAAAATATTCAAGATGCTAACAAGAGATTCGGTATGCCTGATAGAAGAAAAGGATATATACAAAAGGCAACAATAGGAAATCATAAAGTATATTTGCATACTGGAGAATATGAAGATGGAAAAATTGGTGAGATTTTTATTGATACAAGTAAAGAAGGAGAATTGGTAAAAGCTTTAATGAATAATTTTGCCATAGCTATATCGCTTGGCCTGCAATATGGAGTTCCTTTAGACGAATTTGTAAGTGCTTATGTTGGTACAAAGTTTGAACCTTCTGGAAAAGTTAATGGTAACGACAGAATTTTAAGTGCTTCATCCATCCTTGATTATATATTTAGAGAATTGGCAATATCTTATTTAAATAGAGAAGATCTAGCCCATACTCCCTCAATTAGCGGTTCAGATAAAATAGTTGATGAAAAATCTGAAGAAATTAATGAAGATCAAAATCAACTTTTAAAGATTGTAAAAGATATTTCTAGTAAAGGTTTTTTAAGAAGCAACTATAAAAAAAAATTAGTAGATTTATCTGATATTAGAATTAATTTAAAAGGTAAAAAATAATTATTTATTTTTTTTAATAGAAAGGTTTAGTTCTTTTAACTGATTTAAGCTTACTTCTGAAGGTGCATTCATCATTAAATCTTGTGCATTTTGGTTCATTGGAAACATAGTTACTTCTCTAATATTTTTTTCTCCGGCTAATAACATTATTATTCTATCTATACCAGGAGCTATTCCACCATGCGGAGGAGCGCCATAACTTAATGCGTTAATCATCCCACTAAATTTTTCATCAACAGCCTTTTTATCGTAGCCTGCTATTGAGAATAATTTATACATTAATTCGGGGATGTGATTTCTAATTGCTCCAGATGAAAGTTCAATTCCATTACAAACAATATCATACTGATATGCTTTTATTTCTAAAGGTTTAGATAAGTCTAATTTTTTCAAATCTCCTTGAGGCATAGAAAATGGATTATGGCTAAAGACAACTTTATTTGTTTTTTCATCAATCTCAAACATTGGATAGTCAACTATCCAACAAAAAGCGAAAGAGTTTTCATCTATCAACTTTAATTCATTTGCTATTTTATCTCTTGCAGATGAAAGAATTGTTTCAACTTCAGAGGTTTTTCCACATGCTAAAAATATACTATCTCCTATCTCTGCATTTGATATTTTCATAATTTCACCTAAAGAATCTGGGCTAAAAAATTTTCCAACAGGTCCCTTACCTTTAATTTCAGTATCTTTTTCTATTGTAAAATATGCTAATCCTGATGCACCCTGTTCTTTCGCCCATTTATCTATACCATCAAAAAAACTTCTCGGTTTATCTTTAGTATTTTTTGTAACTATTCCTCTTACAATTGATCCGTTGCTTACAAGTTTCTTAAATATCTCAAAGCTAACATCTTTTCTTTTAAATATCTCTGTTAAATCATTTATAATTAGAGGATTTCTTAAGTCAGGTTTATCGGTTCCATATTTTAACATCGAATCTGAAAACGTAATTCTTGGGAAATTTAGGTTAATGATTTTTTTATGTGAAAAATTTTTAAATACATTAACCATTAATTTTTCCACTACTTCAAACACATCTTCTTGATCTACAAAAGACATTTCTAAGTCTAGTTGATAAAATTCACCTGGACTTCTATCTGCTCTAGCATCTTCATCTCTAAAGCATGGAGCTATTTGAAAATATTTATCAAAACCTGATACCATTATTAATTGCTTAAATTGTTGTGGGGCTTGTGGTAAAGCATAAAATTTTCCAGGGTTTAATCTACTAGGAACTAAAAAATCTCTTGCTCCTTCTGGACTTGATGAGGTTAGAATTGGCGTTTGAAATTCCAAAAAACCAAATTTTTTCATTTCTTCTCTTATAAAAGAGATTACCTTTGATCTTAATATTATATTTTGGTGTATTTTTTTTCTTCTTAAATCTAAAAATCTATATTTTAATCGTATTTCCTCAGAATATTCTTGATCAGAAAAAACTGGCATTGGTAGTTCCTTTGTATTTCCAAGAATTTCAAAAGAAATTATTGATACTTCTACTTCACCAGTTTTAAGTTCTCTATTAATTGTTTCTTCGCTTCTTTTTAAAACTTTTCCAGTAATTTTTAAAACAGTCTCCAAAGATAATTTTTCAATTTCATTAAAAGATTTATGACTATTTTCAATTACACATTGGGTTATTCCATAATTATCCCTTAGATCTAAAAAAAGTAAATTTCCATGGTCTCTTTTTTTATTTATCCAACCACTTAAAGAAATATTTTTTTCTTTTTCTTTAATAGTAAGTTCTCCACAAGTATGAGTTCTATATTTATTCAAAAATTTCCTATAAAATTTCTTTAATAATCTTTAAATCAATAGCTTTCTTTTTTTTTAAACTAAGCTCATCAACTTTATATATAAAATGAGCAATTTTTCCATATGATCTATCTATTCTTTTAATTATGAAATCTATAAGTTTTTTGTCTATTTGAATTTGTCTGTCAGAAAAACTTTTTAGTATAATTGCAAACATAAGTTCATCGTCTGGGTTATCAATTTTTGCAAAAAGACAATTTTTTGCTCTAGATTTTAAATCATTTAAATCGAAATTTATTTCATTTATTGGACTTACTGAATTGATTATCAAATATTTATTATCTTGATCGACTAAATTAAATATTGAATACATTAATTTTTCATCACATTTATTATTATAATCGTCAATTATAATATTTTCATATAATTTTAATTTTTTAAAAATATTTTCATCAATTTCATTATCAGATATTTTAAATCCTTTATTTTTACTCAAAAAAATATTTGCAAGATGTGTCTTACCGCTAAATTTTTCTCCAGATATATTTAAAATATTTTTTTCCCATTTTGGCCATTTTTCAATCAACTGAAAAGCATAATAATTACTTTTGCTAACATAATAGTCATTGTATTTAAAACTTTTATTACTTTTAAAATTAAATAATTGTTGATTTAAATCTCTCACTCAATACCCCAAATTTTTGTATTAGTATTTAACTTAATATCTCCATCTTTAAACTCATTAATAAATTTATCAGGTGAATTATTATAAATTATCTTATAAATTATTTTTTCATTAGAAAAACTATCAATGTAATAACTTGAAACTAGATCTAAATTATAAAGTTTTTGTTCTAACTTTTGAGCTAGCTTATAATCTTTTGAGTCTAAAGATAGTGTTATTGGTAATTTGATTGAGGCATTAATTATATTTAAATTTTTCCACTGATTTTCAAATTCTAATTTTAAACTAGTAATAATATTTTCTATTGATTGGTTTTCATTCCAAATAAATTTTTTGTTTTGAATTATAGATTTTTCATTTAAATTAATTTTCATCAAAGCGTTATATGTATTTTCATTTTGAAATAAAATTAATATTATATGATCTTTAATCGCATATTTTGATATGATTTCTTTAAAATCATACTGCTCTATCACATTTATATTCTTTTTAATTAAATTAATATCCTCTATGTCTTCATTGGGTAAAATATAATCTAATAAAAAATATTTTTTATCGAATTTATTCCAATTTAAATAAAAAGAATTTTCTGAGAATAATAATAGTTTATTTTCTTTATTATTAATTAAAATTGGTACTAAGAGTAATTTTTTTTGTTTTGGAACTGATGGAAAAATATTTTTTTTTTCCAAATATTTAAATAATTGTTTTTTATTAAATTCTACCTCGAATTTTGAAAAATATTTATTATCAATAAATTTCTCATCTACTATTGCAAAAGCTTCAATTAACCCATAAATAGTTTTTAAGTCAGCTAATTTTTTTACTTCATCTTCTTCTATTGTTGTAATTTTTAATAATAGTAACTCGAAAGCTTTTTCAAAAGCTTTATCTATTACTGCTTCCTTATTAAAATTATTATCATAAGGTTTTGAAATCTCTAAATCTTCTATTTTGTAGGTATTTGCTTTTACACTTATTGTGGAAAACTTTGTAAAAATTACTAAGAAAAATAAAAACAATATATAAGTTAAAATATTAATTTTAATTTTTTGTTTGAAAGTAAAAACCATAGATGAAAAATAATAATCTAACATATCAAAAGAGTGGCGTTAATATTAAAGCTGCAGATAATTTTGTTAAATTTTTATCTTCATTATCAAAAAAAAGACAAAAAAGTAAGAATTTTCAAAATATTGGAGGTTTTGGATCAATAACCGAAATTGACAGAAAAACAAAAAACCCACAATTAGTAGCTAGCACTGATGGTGTCGGAACTAAAATCGAAATCGCAAATGAATTGAATAAATTTGATACTATAGGCATCGACCTTGTTGCAATGTGTGTAAATGATCTAATCGTTCAAGGTGCTAAACCAGTTATATTTTTAGATTATATTTCAATTAATAAAATTGATTTAAAAAAATTGAAACAAATAATTAAGGGAATTGTTAAAGGATGTAAATTATCTAATTGTGAATTAGTTGGAGGTGAAACTGCAGAAATGCCAGGAACATATTCAAAAGGGAAATTTGACCTTGCTGGATTTTCAGTCGGCATAGTAGAGAAAAAAAAAATTTTAGACAAATCAAAAATAAAATTGAATAATTTAATTTTGGCTATTCCATCTAGTGGGGTTCATTCTAATGGATACTCATTAATAAGATATTTATTAAAAAAGAAAAAAATTAATTTAAAAAAAAATAAGTTTTTAAAAAAAGAATTAATTAAACCAACTAAAATTTATGTAAAAGAAATATTAAATTTAATTAATAAAAAATTAGTTAATGGCTGTGCTAATATTACTGGTGGTGGTCTTAGAGATAATATTAAAAGAATTTTACCTGAAAACTTCACTGCTAAAATAAACCTAAAAAAAGTAAAAACAAAAAATATTTTTAAATGGTTGCACGCAAATGGAATTGATAATAATGAAATG
>CACFUX010000022.1 GCA_902569615.1 uncultured Pelagibacteraceae bacterium
GCATTTGCTTATAGAAAATATTCAAAAAAATTTATCAAAGATGAAGATTTTGCAAAAATAAATAAATTAGGAATGTGGTCAATGACTTTTCAATATCCATGGGATTTTAGAAAAGGGTCATAAAAAATTGAAGGACAAATAATGAAAAAACTTACATGTCATTGTGGAGCAATTGAAGCAAAAGTTAGTGTTTCTGAAAAAGGTTTTGAAAAAGTGATGCGTTGTAATTGTTCAATCTGCAAAAGAAAAGGCTACATTATAGGAGTAGTTGGAGAAAATGATTTTAAAATAATTAAGGGTGAGGAATATTTATCTCTTTATCAATTTAAAACAAAAACAGCGCTGCATTATTTTTGTAAAATATGTGGTATTCATACTCATAATAGACCAAGAATTAATCCAAAAATTTACGGTATTAATATTGCATGTGTAGAAGGAATAAAACCATTTGAAATAAAAGATGTTCCTGTAAATGATGGCGAAAATCATCCTCTAGATCAAAAAAAATAATTTAAAATGAAACTAGTCAACGACTGTTATATAAGTGTAAAAAAAAATTGCTTTAAGTATATAAAATCTCAAGAGACCAACACTAATAAATTTAAAAATAAAGATAGAATGTTAAAGTCTTATCTAATTCCATTATGTTTTTGGATTGTAAAAAAAACTAACAAAAAAAAACCACTAATTATTGGTTTAGCAGGTGGCCAAGGCACAGGCAAAACTACAATTACATCTATTATCTCATTAATATTAAAAAAATATTTTAAATTAAATGTTTTCAAAATATCAATTGATGATTTTTATAGAACTAGAAATGAGAGAATAAAACTTTCAAAATACAAACATCCTTTGTTAATGACTAGAGGCGTACCAGGAACTCATGATTGTAAAATTATTTCACAATTTTTTAAAAAAGTTAAAAGTAAAAAATTTAAACAATTAAAATTACCAAAATTTGATAAGTCCATAGATGACAGATGTCCAAAAAAATTATGGTATAAAATTAATTCTAGGCCAGATATAATTATTTTGGAAGGTTGGTGTGTCGGCGCCAAAGCTCAAAAAAATTCTCAAATTTTAAAGCCAATCAACTCTTTAGAAAAATCAAAAGATTTAAGTTTAGTTTGGAGAAAGTATGTAAATAATCAATTGAAAAAACAATATAAAAGTCTATTTAAACAATTGAACGAAATAATATATCTTAGAGCAAATAATTTTAAAGTTCTTCAACAATGGAGAATTAAACAAGAAAAAAGACTTTGGTTAAAATCAAAAAATAAAAAAAATTTAAGGATTATGAGCAGAGGTGATATTATAAATTTTATGCAGACTTACCAAAGAATTACACAAAATATGTTTAAAGATGTGCCAAAATATGCCTCGATTATTATGAAATTAAATAGTAACCATCAAATCAATTCAATTAATTTTAAATAAATGAAAAAAATAACTTTAATTATAATTTCATTATTTTTTTTTATACCAAAAGTTTTGGCAGTAACGCTTAATGAAGCACTTACCCAAGCTTACAAAAATAATCCCGAATTAAATGCTGAAAGAGAAAATATAAAAGTTTCTGAAGAAGATTTAAATATTTCAAAAGGATCTTATTTACCAACATTAACTTTGAGTGGAAGCAAAAGCAAAGAAGACACAAACAAGCTTACAAATCAATCTGGAGGAGATGCAACTATTAGTGATGTTGATCCTCAATCGACATCTATTACTATTCAACAAACATTAATTGATTTTGGAAGAAGTGCAGACTACCAAAAAAATAAAATTGGTATTAATCTTGCAAAAGCAAAATTGTTAAAAAAAGAACAGGATATTTTATATAAAGCAATTGAAGCTTATACTGGTGTTATTTTAGCAAATGAAAAATTACAAATAAATAAAACAAATGTTAATTTATTTGAAAGGCAAGTTGAAACTGACAGAATAAGACTTGAAAGAGGTCAATTGACTTTATCAGATGTAGCACAATCGGAATCCTCATTTGCCGAAGCTCAAGCAAAATTAATTCAATCTCAAAATGAAGTTTTAATAAGTAAATTAAATTATGAAAATATTATTGGCCCATTATCTAATACGAATTTATTAGAAAAAAATTCAACTATAAATTTTATTATGCCCACTGGTTTAAATCAAGCAATCGATTTGTCTAAAAAAAATAATCCTGATTTAATAATTGCAAAATTAGAACATGAACAATCAAAGAAAGATGAATCAATTGCAAAATCAGATTTGGCTCCTACAGCAACTCTGTCTTATGAAAGATCTTATACCGAAGACTTGAGCACAACTTACGACGAAAGAGAAAAAGATATTTTAAAAGCCACAGTATCTTGGCCTTTTTATTCAGGTGGAAAAAATATTGCTAAATATAAAAAAAATAAAAGTTTAAAAACTAGAAAAAGATTACTATTAGATAACTCAACTAAAACTAACGAAACAAATATAACAAGTGCTTGGTCTAATTTTCAATCTACTAGAAGCTTGCTTAACTCAGTTAAGTTACAAGTCAAAGCTGCCGAGATTGCAAATGAAGGAATTACAGCAGAATATGAAAGTGGAACAGGGAGAACCACATTAGAGGTTATTCAATCAAATCTATTTTTGCTAAATGCACAAATTTCTTTAGCTAACTCTGAAAGAAATTATCTTCTTTCTCAATTTAATGTTTTAAAATCTGTTGGATTACTCAATAGCGATTACCTAAAAATCAAGTAAATCTGGGTTTTTAAGCTAAAAAACATTTTTATTGCTAATGAGAACAAAATGTGTACATTTAAAGCATGATTCGATTGTTAAAAAACACAAAAAAAGAGGCAAAAAATGACTAAAAATAACTTAAAAGTGGTCAAATCCACAAAAGATAAAGAATTGGAAAACAAAGAGAAAAATAAAGCACTAGAAGCAGCAATTAGTCAAATTACAGATAACTTTGGAAAAGGCTCTGTAATGAAGCTAGGCCAACAGAAAGCTATGGATGTTGAGTCTATTTCAACAGGCTCATTAAGCTTGGACCTAGCGCTTGGTATTGGAGGTTTACCAAAGGGAAGAATTGTTGAAATTTATGGGCCAGAGTCTTCTGGAAAAACTACACTAGCTTTACAAGTTATAGCTGAAGCACAAAAAGTAGGTGGTATTTGTGGTTTTGTTGATGCAGAGCACGCTCTAGACCCAGTTTATGCAAAAAAATTAGGTGTTAATACTGAAGAACTGCTAATTTCTCAACCAGACACTGGAGAACAAGCTTTAGAAATTACTGATACTTTAATTAAATCAGGTTCAATGTCAGTTATTGTAGTTGATTCTGTTGCAGCATTAACTCCAAGAGCAGAAATTGAAGGAGATATGGGAGATCATCATGTTGGTCTTCAAGCAAGATTAATGAGTCAGGCATTAAGAAAATTGACTGGGTCAGTTTCTAGAACAAATACAATGGTTATATTTATTAACCAAATAAGAATGAAAATCGGTGTAATGTTTGGAAGTCCAGAAACAACCTCAGGAGGAAATTCACTTAAATTCTATTCATCAGTTAGAATGGATATAAGAAGAATAGGTGCAATCAAAGATAAAGAGGAGATTATTGGAAATGCAACTAGAGTAAAAGTTGTTAAAAATAAAGTTGCACCGCCATTTAAAGTAGTTGAATTTGATTTAATGTATGGAAAAGGAATAAGTAAAACCGGTGAATTGATTGACCTAGGAGCAAAAGCCGATATTGTAGAAAAATCAGGAGCTTGGTACGCTTACAAGGGTGAAAAAATTGGCCAAGGAAAAGAAAATGCAAAATTGTTCCTTGAACAAAACCCTAAAGCTGCAGCAGAAATAGAAATGGCAATAAGAGAAAAAGCAGGTCTTATTTCTGAAAAAATTGAAGGAAATCCGATTGAGAAAGAAAAAGTAGAATCTGCAGAAGAAGTTCCTACAAAAAAAAATTAGCATATAACTTTTAGTTATCAAAAGGCGCTCTTTTGGGCGCCTTTTTTCCCTTTAGACATATAGACATCATATAAAAAAGCTGTATTTTAGAAATATGGCTGACAAAACATTAAATGAAATCAGGAGTACATTTCTCAAGTATTTTGAGAAAAATGATCATAAGATTGTGGAGTCTAGTAATTTAGTTCCCAATAATGATCCAACATTAATGTTTGCAAACTCAGGAATGGTTCAGTTTAAAAATGTTTTTACTGGGCTAGAAAAAAGAGATTACAAAACAGCAACTACATCTCAAAAATGTGTAAGAGCTGGGGGTAAACACAATGATCTTGAAAACGTTGGTTATACGCCTAGACACCATACGTTTTTTGAAATGCTTGGAAATTTTTCATTTGGAGATTATTTTAAAGAAAGAGCAATTGAATTAGCGTGGAACTTAATAACAAAAGATTTTGGATTAGACAAAAATAGGCTCTATTTCACAGTTTTTAACGAAGATGAAGAAGCTCTTAATATTTGGAAAAAAATAACAGGTTTTGGAGAAAATAAAATAATTAAAATTTCTACATCTGATAATTTTTGGTCAATGGGCGAAACCGGACCTTGTGGCCCATGCTCGGAAATATTTTATGATCATGGAGGTCACCTTAAAGGAGGTCTACCAGGCACAAAAGATCAGGACGGTGACAGATATATAGAAATTTGGAATTTAGTATTTATGCAATTTGAACAAATTTCAAAAGATAAAAGAATAAATTTACCAAAACCTTCCGTTGATACAGGAATGGGTCTTGAAAGAATTACTGCTTTATTACAAGGCACTCATGATAATTATAAAACTGATCATTTTGAAAAATTAATTAAATCTATTTCAGATGCTGTCAAAATAAAACCTGATGAAAAAAATATTTCTAGTTTTAGAGTTATAGCAGATCATCTAAGAGCAAGTTCATTTTTAATTGCCGAAGGTGTTCTACCATCAAATGAAGGAAGAGGTTATGTTCTTAGAAGAATAATGCGAAGAGGGATGAGGCATTCTCATTTGTTAGGCTCAAAGGAACCAATATTTTTTAATATATTTAAAACATTGATGGAAGAAATGGTTGGAAATTATCCTGAATTAAAAAGAGCTGAAGCGTTAATTAGAGAAACTTTAAAAATGGAAGAAGAAAAGTTTTTAGTTCTATTAGATCGTGGAATGAAAATACTAAATGAAGAAATAACTAAAATCGATAAAATTTTACCAGGAGAAATTGCCTTCAAACTTTACGATACATATGGTTTTCCCTTAGATCTTACTGAAGATATTTTAAAAAATAAATCATTAAAAATTGACAATAAAAAATTTAATGAACTTATGAAACAAAGCCGAGAACTCGCAAAGAAAAATTGGAAAGGTTCAGGAGATAGTACAGTTGATGACATTTGGTTTGGAATAAAAGATAAATTAGGACCAACAGAATTTCTTGGATATGAAACAAATCAAGCTGAAGGAGTGGTACAAACTTTATTAAAAAATAATAAGGAAGTTGTTAGTTTGAAAAAAAATGATGAAGGCATGATAATAGTTAATCAAACCCCTTTTTATGGAGAGTCAGGAGGACAAGTTGGTGATACTGGAGAGATTATTGCTAATGATTTTAAATTTAAAGTTTCAGATGTTCAGAAAAAACTTGGTGATCTTTTTGTTCACTATGGAAAAGTCATATCAGGAGAAATAAAAATAAATCAAAATGTAGAATTGAAAATTGATATTGAAAGGAGAGATAATATTAGAGCGTATCACTCAGCTACTCATTTATTACATGAGTCATTAAGAAGAGTTTTAGGAACACATGTTACACAAAAAGGATCTTTGGTCGAAGCAGACAGGTTAAGATTTGATTTTAGCCACATGAAACCTATTACTCCTGATGAATTAAGCAAAATTGAGAATTTTGTAAATTCTATGGTTGAAACAAAATCTGAAGTAAAAACAAGATTAATGACACCAAAAGAAGCTGTAGATAACGGAGCACTAGCTTTGTTTGGGGAAAAATATGGCGATGAAGTAAGAGTTTTATCAATGGGGAATGAAAAAACTAGTTATTTTTCAACAGAATTATGTGGAGGAACTCATGTGAGAAATACAAGTGATATTGGAAAATTTAAAATTATAAGCCAATCTTCTATTGCTGCAGGAATTAGAAGAGTTGAAGCCTTAAGAGATAAACAATTACAAGAATATTTTAATAAAAAAGAAAAACAAACTGGAATTGATGCTCAGAAAAATGAAGAAATAATTAATGATCTATCTACAAAAATTATCAAACTTGGTGGCAAGCCAAATATTGAAAATGATAATCATAAATCATTAATTAAAGATTTAACAAAACATTATGAACAACTATTAGTAAAATCTACTTTGAGTGACAAATCTAAAAATATAGTTGATGATCAAATAATTAATAAAATTAAAATAAGATTTCAAAAAGTAATTGATCTTCCTCCTAAAGATTTAAGAAAGTTAGTTGATAATGGAAAAAAAGAATTAGGTGAAGGAATAGTTATAGTTTTCGCAATAAAAGACGAAAAAATAGGTTTAGGAGTTGGTGTTACAGATAATTTAACAAAAAAATATGATGCAGTTAAATTTGTAAAAAAAGGATCAGAAATTATTGGAGGAAAAGGCGGTGGAGGAAGGGCAGATTTCGCTCAAGCAGGCGGAACTGATAGTTCAAAGATACGAGAAGCTTTTGACCAAATTAAATCTTTAATTTAGTTTTTTTTTTAAGTTTCCATCAATTTCCTCAAGAAATTGATTAGTTGTAAGATATTTGCTATTCGGACCTATCAAGATTGCTAAATCTTTTGTCATTAAACCTTTTTCAACTGTTTCAATACAAACTTTTTCTAGGGTTTTTACAAATTTTTTTAGCTCCTCATTTTGGTCCATTTTACCTCTATGGTAAAGACCTCTCGCCCAAGCAAATATCGAAGCTATTGGATTTGTTGAAGTTTCCTTTCCTTGTTGATGTAATCTGTAATGCCTAGTAACAGTTCCATGCGCAGCTTCAGCTTCAATAGTTTTACCATCTGGAGATAATAAAACACTTGTCATCAAGCCAAGAGAACCAAATCCTTGAGCAATTGTGTCAGACTGTACATCGCCATCATAATTCTTACATGCCCAAATATAATTCCCATTCCATTTCATTGCGCATGCCACCATATCATCTATAAGTCTATGTTCGTAAGTTATTTTCCTTTCTTTAAATTTTTCTTTAAATTCTTTTTCATAAACTTCTTCAAATAAATCTTTAAAACGTCCATCATACTTTTTTAAAATTGTATTTTTAGTTGAAAGATAAACAGGCCACCTTCTATTGAGACCATAATTCATACATGCTCTAGCAAAATCTTTTATTGATTGATCTAGATTATACATTGATAATGCAATTCCAGGTCCTGGAAAGTTAAATACTTCAAATTCTTTTTTTTCATTTCCATCCTCAGATGTCCATTTTATTTCTAATTTTCCCTTACCTGGAACTTTAAAATCAGTAGCTCTATATTGATCACCAAAGGCATGCCTTCCAATACAAATAGGATTAGTCCAACTTGGAACTAATTTTGGAATATTTTTACATATTATTGGCTCTCTAAAAACAGTCCCTCCTAAAATATTTCTTATAGTTCCGTTAGGAGATCTCCACATTTTTTTTAAATCAAATTCTTTTACTCTAGATTCATCTGGAGTTATAGTTGCACATTTAATTCCAACGCCATTTTTTTTTATTGCATTAGCACAATCAATTGTAATTTGGTCATTGGTTGCATCTCTACTTTTCATACCTAGATCATAATATTCAATCCCTAGATCTAAATATGGAAGAATTAGCTTTTTTTTTATAAAGTCCCAGATGACTCTTGTCATTTCATCACCATCTAGCTCAACTATTGCATTTTTTACCTTAATTTTGCTCATATTTCGATGTATCTAAGTAATTGAATTTAGAATTTTTATATACATATTAACCTAAAAATCATCAAAAGAAATAATTATGCTAGATAAAATTTTTCCAAAAATACATGCAGAAGGTTATAAATTTTTAGTTATATTTGTAGTTGTTACTATTATTCTTTATTTTATCCATGGATTTTTAGGTTTTATTGGATTTGTATTAACAATTTGGGTTTACTATTTTTTTAGAGATCCTGAGCGAACTTCAATTGATGATGATAACTATTTAACGAGTCCTGCAGACGGTTTAGTCCTACAAGTATTAGAAACAAATGGACCAAAAGAACTTGGACTAGAAAATAAAAAATTTACAAAAATAAGTATTTTTATGAATGTTTTTGACTGTCATGTAAACAGAACACCTTGCTCAGGTAAAATATCGGAGATTATTTATAAACCTGGTAAATTTTTTAATGCATCACTTGATAAGGCTAGTGAAGAAAATGAAAGAAATTATTATAAAATTAAAAATAGTTCTGGAGAAGATGTTATTGTAGTTCAAATAGCAGGCTTAATTGCAAGAAGAATTGTAACTGAAACTTCTGAAAATCAAGATCTTAAACAAGGAGAAAGAATTGGCATGATCAGATTCGGGAGTAGAGCTGATGTTTACTTTGAAAATTATGAACCTTTAGTAAAAGTAAATCAAAAAACTATTGCTGGAGAAACTTTGATAGCAAAAAAATAAAAAATGGAACAAAAAAAAAACTTTAAAATTGTAAGTAATAAAAAAACTAGAGTAATTTTACCAAATATGTTTACTCTTATTGGAGTATGTATTGGTTTAAGTTCAATAAAATTTGCTTTTGATGGAAATTTTACATTATCAGTAATAGCGATAATAGTTGCTGCGATTATTGATGGATTGGATGGTAGAATAGCAAGACTTATACAAGGAACTTCAAAAGTGGGAAAAGAATTAGACTCTTTAACAGATGTAATTAGTTTTGGTGTAGCTCCTGCATTTATAATGTATTTTTGGAAACTAAATGAATTAGGGAGAGTAGGTTGGTTAATTTGTTTAATCTACGTAATTTGTGTGGCACTTAGACTTGCAAGATTTAATGTGAATTCTGGACAAGAGCCTTCTTGGAGAGATAATTTTTTTGAAGGCGTTCCATCTCCATCTGGAGGTGTAATAGTTTTAATGCCACTTATATACAGTTTAAGTGATATTCAAATCTTTAATTTAAATTATGATCTTTTAGTTCCTATATTATTTGTAGTAGTTTCAATTTTATTAATAAGCAAGGTGCCTACCTATGCGCTAAAAAAAATATCTGTTCCTAGAAATATGACAATTTTTCTTCTTCTAGGAGTAGTTTTATATTTTGGGTTATTACTAATTTATACGTTTAATGCTATTGTAATATCAGGATTAATCTACTTTATCATGATACCGATAAGCTATATTCACTTCAATAATTTGAACAAAAAATTTAAAGATCAAGATTTTTCAAATGAAGAGCATGAAGACATTTTATAGATGAATAATAATACAATAGTTTCTTTGGCTGATTCAAACTATTTTAATTTATTAAATGAATTAGTTGATTCAATTAATAATTTTAGCAAAAGTTCAGAGGTAGATATATGTATACTGGATGCTGGTTTGACGGATGAACAAAAGAATATTCTTTCAAAAAAAGTAAAAGAAATAAAAAAAGCAGAATGGGATATTGAAGTTCCTGGTTATAAAGTAGGAGATAAAGAGTGGCTTAAAAGTCAAGTATCAAGAGCATTTTTGCCAAAATATTTTCCTGGATATAAAAAATATTTATGGATTGATTGTGATGCATGGGTACATGACTGGTCATCAGTAGAGTTATATTTTAAAGCTTGCCAGGATGGAAAATTAGGAATTACTCAAACATTGGGTCCTGGCTATAGAATTATGTCAAAAGTAAAATGGTTATTTGGTAAATTTGCAATAATTAAATCACAAAATTTTAAGCATGCAATAAGTTCCAACATAGGTCTTGAAAAGGCAAGAAAATTAGCATTCGCTCCACATATAAATATTGGAGTTTTTTCTTTAGAAGAAAACTCACCTTGTTGGAAGAGTTGGCAAGGAAATTTAAAAACAACTCTAAGCTCTGGAAAAATTTTTGGCTCAGAAGGATTAGCAATAAATATGTCTGTATATATTGATGAAGTTGATACTGAATTCTTGCCTCTTAATTGTAATTGGATAGCTAGTAATTTATTACCAAAGTATGATGAACAAAATAAAATATTTGTAGAGCCATATCTGCCAAATTATAAAATAGGAATAATGCATCTAGCTGCAGGTTTATGGAAAAATAATAAAGATATGAGAGTAGATAAAAGTGTAGAAATTGAAATACAAACTTTATCAAATACAACAATCTTAAAAAGTTTAAGGTACAGCAACTAATTGAAAAAGAATAAAATTTCTAAAGATTGGATAAATAGACAAAAAAGAGATATTTACGTCAGACAATCTAAAATAGAAGGGTTTAGATCTAGAGCCGTTTATAAACTTCAAGAAATAGACAAAAAATTTAAAATATTTAATAATGGAAAATCTATTTTAGATCTAGGAGCAGCACCGGGTAGTTGGTCACAGTACATTGTTAAAAATTTTAAAAATATAAAAATAGCATCAATTGATTTGCAAAAATTTGAAAAAATTGAAAATGTTTTTCAAATAATAGGAGATTTTACTGAAAAAAATTATAAGAAACAAATTTTAAATTTTTTTGAAGGAAAGATAGATATAGTTTTATCTGATATGGCAGTAAATACTACAGGGAATAAAAATCTAGATTCTATTCAAACTAGTGAGCTATGTCTTGATGCAATGCACTTTTCCAAGGATGTATTAAAAAATGATGGAAAATTTATATCAAAAATATTTGTAGGTTCTACATTTAATGAAATTATTGCTGAGTCTAAAAAAATTTTTAAAAAAAGCAAAATTTTTAAACCTAGTGCAAGCAGAAAAGAATCTAAGGAAAGTTTTATTATCTGCAGTATGCTACGTTAAGTACTCTTTTTTTTTTCAAAGAATCATATATACAATATTATGGATCCTATTAAAGAAGCATTAACGTATGATGACGTTTTACTCACTCCAAGATATTCGCAAATTTTACCCACAGAAGTTTCGACTTCTACAAACTTATCAAAATATTTAAATCTTAAAATCCCAATAGTATCCTCTGCAATGGATACCGTAACCGAATCAAATATGGCAATCGAAATTGCTAGATTAGGAGGTATAGGAGTTATTCACAGAAATTTAAATATTAATAAGCAAATAACTGAAATTAAAAAAGTTAAATCAAAAAATTTAAAAGTTGGAGCTGCTGTTGGAGCAGGACCAATAGAAATTAAAAGGGCAGAGTCATTATTAAAAGAAGGAATAGATTTAATTGTAGTAGACACTGCTCACGCACATACAAGAAAAGTAGGAGAAATAATAAAAAAAATTTCAAAACTAAAACCAAAAAAAACAACTCTTTGTGCGGGAAATATTGCCACAACTGAAGCTGCTAAATATTTATCTAAGCTTGGAGTTGATGCCATTAAAGTAGGTATAGGTCCAGGTTCAATTTGTACAACTAGACTTGTTGCAGGTATAGGGGTTCCTCAGTTAAGTGCAATTATAGCTGCAAGAAAGGGAGTAGGGAAAAAAAATATTACAATCATAGCGGATGGTGGAATAAAGTTTTCAGGTGATATTCCAAAAGCATTAGCCGCTGGGGCAGACGCGGTAATGATAGGTTCGTTATTGGCTGGATCTAAAGAGTCTCCAGGAAAAATTATAAAGAAGGAAGGTAAATATTTTAAAAGTTTTAGAGGAATGGGTTCAATAGGCGCAATGAATAAAGGATCAGCAGATCGGTATTTTCAAAAAAAACAAAAAGATAGTTCGAAATATGTCCCAGAAGGCGTTGAAGGTTTAGTAAAATACAAAGGCCCTGTGGAAAAAATTATTTTTCAACTAATAGGAGGTCTAAAATCTTCAATGGGTTATTTGGGATCAGAAAATATAAAAAAATTAAGAAATAAACCTAAGTTTGTAAAAATAACTAAAGCAGGCTTTTATGAAAGTATGGTACATAATATTGACCGAGTTTTAAAATAAATAAAATGCTTAAAATAATAAAATATTTAATAATAATTTTTTCTTTTAGTGTATCTAATTCATTCTCTAATGAAAATTTTTTTATAGAAGCAAAAAATTTATATGAAAAGGGAAAAATTAAGGAATCAAAA
>CACFUX010000023.1 GCA_902569615.1 uncultured Pelagibacteraceae bacterium
TTACACCAGCAGAAAACTGCATACTTTCATTAATAATTATTAAAGGTTTGTCTGTAGCATTCTTTAATGCATCCATAGAGTCATAATCTAATGCACAAGCTTTTGTAGTAAACTCAACAATATTAAAATCTTTAAATCTGTAAATTTCTGCAGATTTATTTTTGTCAACTCTAATTGCTTTAGGTTTGACTTTTCCTAAAGTTTCAATATCTGTATATTGTTGTCTTTCTCCATAAAAATTCTCATCTTTTGATTTTGATAAATTTTCTAAAAATTTATTATTTTCAAAGCTATCAACGCGATCAAAGAAATTTTTAACTCCTATTGATTTTAGCATTTCAAATGGACCCATGGCCCAGTTAAAACCAAGGCGCATAGCTTCATCAATATCATTAAATTTATCAGTAATTCCTGGAACTAAAGAAGATGCGTATTTTATTATTTGAGATATGACTGACCATGCGTATTCACCATATTTATCCTGTCTATTTATTAGTGAAATTAAGTTTACAGTTTCAATACCAAGGTCAATTTTTTTTGAAGGTGAATATTCTCCTGTTTCAAGGCTAATAGCTTCTAATATTTTTTCATTATTTTTTTTATTCATTCTATAAAAGCCACCCTTACCTTTTCTTCCCGTATAACCATCTTTTATTAAGTTCGTAACTAATGGAATTTCTTTAGCAACAGTTTGAAAAGGATCATTTTTTGAAAGTTCTTTAATGAAACTTTTTAGAACATCTGACATCAGATCTATTCCAATCAAATCATAAAGACCAAAAACTCCTGTTTTTGGTATTCCCATAGGTCTTCCAAAAACCGCATCTGCTTCTTCAATCGATAGTTTCATTTTAAAGGCTTCAGTCATGGCAACTTGCATCGCAAAAACCCCTACTCTATTTCCTAAAAAACCTGGAGTATCATTGCAAACTATTGCTCCTTTTCCTAACTCTTGTTCACAAAATTTTTTTAAAGAGTTTATTTTATTAAGATCATTATTTTCATTTTTTACAATTTCTAATAATCCCATATAACGAACTGGGTTGAAGAAATGAGTAATACAAAAATCTTTTTTTTCATCTTCAGAAAGTTTTTCAGATAAAATTTTTATAGGTATTGATGAAGTATTTGATGAAACAATCGCACCAGGTTTTCTTGACTTGAAAATTTTTTCGTAAATATTATGTTTAATATCAATTCTTTCAACAACAGCTTCAACTACCCAGTCAGCATCTTTAACTGTATCAAAGTTGTCATTTATATTTCCTATATTTATATTATTAATCTTTGATTTATCTATTAACAGTGGAGGTCTTGATTTATATATTCTATCTCTAGCTTTTTCAGATATTTCAGTTTTTAAATCTAGTAATGTGACTGGAATATTTGCATTACACAAATGTGCTGCTATACCACTTCCCATTGTACCTGAGCCGATAATTACTACTTTCTTTATATTCATAAATGATTAATTTTTGGTTATACGTATCTTAAGAAAAATTTCAATTTTATCTATTCTTAATTCCTCTTAATCTTTCAGATCTTCTTCTTAATAGTTCTACAGTTGTTAACAAAGCGATAGATAATGCTACTAAACATGTTGCCATGCATAAGATTACTGGGCTTATTTCTTGTCTTAGACCAGCCCACATTTGTCTTGGAATTGTTACTTGTTCAACGCTCCCAACAAATAAAACTACCACTACCTCATCAAATGAAGTGATAAAAGCGAATAATGCTCCTGAAATAACTCCAGGAAGAATTAATGGCATAATAACCTTAAAGAATGTTCTCATTGTATCTCCACCTAAACTTTGTGAAGCTCTGATTAAATTGTTATCAAAACCAGTAAGTGTTGCAGTGACAGTTATAACAACAAATGGGGTACCTAAAGCAGTATGAGCAAGTATCAAACCAGTATAGCTATGAGTTAATCCTAATTTTGAATAAAAGAAAAACATCCCAGCAGCAGTGATAATTAAAGGAACAATCATTGGTGAAATTAAAATAGCCATGATTAAAGCTCTAAAAGGCATATGAGGTCTGCTCAAACCTAAAGCTGCAACCGTTCCTAATCCCGTTGCAATTAAAGTAGAAACAATACCAATATAAAAACTATTTACAGTTCCTCTCATCCATTTGTCAGTACATACAGTTGTTACTTCTACACCACAAATATTTATCATTTGTTTATACCATTTTAATGACCATCCTGATGGATCTAGTGTCATAAACTCTCTAGTAAATTCAAAAAATGGAGAAGAACTAAAAGATAATGGTAAAACTATAAATATTGGAGAAATTAAAAAGAAAAATACCAATCCACAATAAGTTAAAAAAGTATAATATCCTATTCTTTGAGTTGTTGTTGCGTATACTGGTAAAGCCATAATTATCCTAATTTAATATTTTCAACTCCTATAATTTTATTGTATAGCCAATAAAAAACTATCATTACTGCTAGTAGAACTGATCCTAATGCAGCACAAAGTCCCCAATTAAGAGTGGTTTTTAAATGATAAGCAATCCAATTTCCTATCATTTGTCCATCTTTTCCCCCAACTAACTCTGGCGTAATAAAATATCCAATCGCTATAATAAAAACTAAAAGTCCTCCTGCGCTTATACCAGGAATAGAATTTGGCATATAAACTTTCCAGAAAGCGTGTAATGGTGATGCTCCCAAATTTAATGCAGCCTTCATGTAGCTCGGGGAGATAGTTTTCATTACACTGTAAAGAGGTAAAACCATAAATGGTAATAATATTTGTGTCATTACGATAATTGTACCTGTTTCATTGTACATAAGTTTCCATCTATTTTCGTCAGCAATAAGACCTGCCATCACCATCAAATTATTAAACACTCCTTTTTGTTGAAGAATAATCATCCATGCAACTGTTCTAACTAATAAAGAAGTCCAAAACGGTAAAAGTACACATATCATTAATAAATTACTGTACTTAAGAGGAAGTGTTGCAAGTAAATATGCAATTGGATATCCCAACATTAAAGTAAAAATAGTTACCAAAAGACTTACTTTAAAAGTTTTAATCCAAGTGTGCATATAAATTCTTCTATTCTCAGGTTGTGCAATTACTTTTTTGTTAGAATCGTACTTAAGATCCACTGCATTTAAATAATAACCAAAAGTTGTGGGATCAACCATTTCACCAAGTGCTTTCCAGTAAATAGGGTCTCCCCATCTTTTATCAACTGCAATCATTTGCTCTTTATAAGGACCTTCCTTTATTTTTTTAAATTTTCTCTGAGATTTTTTAATTAAACTTTTCCAACCAGATTTTGAATAATTCATTCTAGTACTTGCTTTTCCAATTTTAAATCCTTTCGCTTCACCAATCTCGATAAACATTGTTTTATAGACTTCTTCTGAAGGAAGTCCTTGCTTGTCCCATTTTTTATAAATCTCAAAAGTTTTTGGGAAAACTGTATTGATATACCTATCATCAACACTTCTGGTCAACATATCTCCAATAGGAATTATAAATGATATTAATATAAATGCTAAAAGAGGAAGAACTAGAAGAAATGCACGAATTTTATTTATTCTTTCTGCTTTTTTTAAACTAACTTTTAAAGGTATTCCATCGCTTGTAAGTATTGGTCCTGAGATAGTTTCACTGCTCATAAAATTTATTGAATTTACTCTAATATAAAAAAAAAGGCGAGAACGAATCTCGCCTTTTTTAATTAAAATTTAAGTTATTAATTACCTTTCCAAACTCCAAATCTTTCAGAAACTTCAGCTCCATTATCAGCCCACCAGAATGGGTCAGCAATAACAGATCTTCTTAATCTCTTAGGAGTATTAGGCATGTGAGGTAATACATCTACACCAGTATTGAAATAAGGCTCACCTTTTTTGATGATATCAATACTAGATGATCTCATAGGACCGTATGGAATGTATTTTGCTTGAAGAGCTAAAGACTCTGCTGAAGAAGCGTGTTTTACAAACTCTCTTGCTTCATCTTCGTTTTTAGTTCCTTTTACAATAACAAGATATTCTTGTTCAAGAACTTGTCCATCCCAGATGTAATTAAACTTTTTACCATCTTGTAGAATAGCAGCACCAATTCTTCCGTTGTAAGCAAGTGACATTACAACTTCACCTGATGATACTAATTCAAGTGGCTTAGAACCAGCAGACCAGAATACAACATGATCTTTAATTGTATCTAGTTTTGCAAAAGCTCTATCAATTCCTCCATCAGAACTCATAACTTCATATACTTTGCTTGGTTTAACACCATCAGCAACTAATGCCATTTCGATTAATGCATTTGCCCAAGTATGAATTCCTCTTTTTCCAGGAAATTTTTTAACATCAAAGAAATCTTTGATTGTTTTTGGTTTTTTTCCAGGAAACGCTGCTGGATCATAGAAAGCTACGTAAGACCAAAAAATCTGTGGTGATATACACTCAGATACTGGTTTTACTACCATGTCATTAATAAAATGACTTTGGTCAACTTTTAAAAATAATCCATCATCGCAACCAGTGATCGCTTGGTCAGGAAGTACGTCTACAACATCCCAAGTTACATTGTTTGCTTCTACTTGTGCTTTAACTTCTCCAAGACCACCGTTATAGTTTTCAACAGTAATACCTGAACCTTTGCTCCAAGTATCTATATAAGCTTTCTGTTGGCTGGCTGTATAAGCTCCACCCCAAGAAACGAAAGTTAGATCTGCATATGCAGAACCAATAAACGCCATTGAGATTAAACCAAGGAAAGCTGCTTTGATTGTTTTTCTCATTATTTTCCCCTTTAAATTAAATTTAATTTAAGTTTTTCAAAGCAAAGTAAAACACATTGATAAATAGAGATCAAAGAGTTTTTTATTAAGAAATATGCTTATTTTGATTATATTTAAGCCTTAAAATCTAAGGCTCTGGTATCTTCAGCCTTCCAAGATAGTTTAACTTTAGCTCCCTCTTTTAGGTCTGAATGATCTGAAGAATTTGGAATTTTAACTATAAATTGATTATTTCCACAAACATTTACTCTAGTTCTAACATGGTCCCCTAAATAAATTAGCTCCTCTACTTTAGCTTCAAAAGAATTTTCATAATCACCTTTATCTGAATTAACCCATACTCTTTCGGGTCTTAAGGATAACAATGAATTATCTCCAACTGAGTTAACATTTACTTTTAATGATACAATTTCGTCTCCATTATCAGTGACAACTACACAATTTTTTCCATTTACTGATTTAACTTTACCTTTTATCTGATTATTTTCTCCAATAAATTGTGCAACAAATGAATTATCAGGTTTTTCATAAAGTACATCTGGTGTTGAGATTTGTTGAATCTTTCCATCATTAAAAACTGCAATTCTATTAGACATAGTTAATGCTTCACTTTGATCGTGAGTCACATATACAACTGTAATACCAATATTTTCATGAATATGTTTAATTTCATATTGCATTTGTTCTCTAAGTTTTTTATCTAAAGCACCAAGTGGTTCATCCATTAAAACTAATCTAGGTTCAAATACTAAAGCTCTTGCTAAAGCTACACGCTGCTGTTGCCCACCTGATAGTTGCAATGGCATTCTTGTTCCAAAATCTTGAAGTTCAACCATTGATAATGCTTTATGAACTTTTTCATCAATTTCTGCTTTAGGTAATTTCCTTACCTCTAAAGGAAAAGCCAAATTTTCATTCACGGTCATATGAGGAAACAATGCATAGTTCTGAAAAACCATTCCAATTCCTCTTTTATAAGGTGGTATTGAGCTTATTGGTTCTCCTTCTAAATATATTTCACCACTTGTTGGTGTTTCAAAACCTGCCAACATCATTAATGTTGTTGTTTTTCCTGAACCAGAAGGTCCAAGCATTGTTAAAAATTCTCCTTGTGGAATGTCTAGATTTAAACCTTTTACAACTAAAACCTCTCCGTCGTAACTTTTATCAACATTTTCAAACTTTACGAAACTATCTTTTCCTGACATGCGCATTTAAAACATTAGATAATGATTAATTCAAGGTCTAATTATCCTTTAATATATAGCTCGCCAGGAAAATTATAAAAATTCTCAGCTCCATTTTCTGAAACTCTAATTGACTCACTGCTTTCAACTCCCCAATCTCCAAATTGCATTACCGCAATCATATGAAAACAAACATTTTTCTGTAAAACAGTATTATCTCCCTTCTGAATATTTAGTGTATGCTCTCCCCAGTCGGGAGGATAACCTATGCCAATTGAATATCCAGTTCTTGATTTTTTTTCTATTCCATATTTATCTAAAATTTTCCAAAAAGCTTGAGCGACATCATCTGCGGTATTACCTGGTTTTGTAGCTTCAATACCTGCTTGAAGAGCCTCTCTAGTTCTTTTCATAGTGTCTATTTTTTTTTGATCTGGCTTCCCTAATAAAACTGTTCTTGCCATTGGACAATGGTATTTTTTATAAACTCCAGAAATTTCTATAATTGATGCTTCTCCTTCTAGAAATTTATCATCTGTCCAAGATAAATGGGAAGCGGATGTTCCTTTTCCAGTTGGTATTAATGGGACTATAGATGAATAATCTCCACCATATTCTTTTGTTCCACTTATTAAAGTTGAATATATTTTTGCTACTGCATCGCATTGCCTAACTCCAGGATTAATTACATCAAAAGCTGTTTTCATTCCTAATTGAGTAATTTGAGATGCTATCTTCATATACTTTATTTCTTGCTCCGATTTAACCAATCGTGCCCAATTTACTAACCTTTCACAATCTTTAATTTTAGCATTTGGTAACCCGTTCAATAATTTATCGTGAGAGTAAGCTGTGTAATAATGACTATCCATCTCTACACCAATATTTAATTTATCCCAATTTCTCTCTTTAATAAGCTCTACCAATCTATCGTAAGGATGAACTGGCCAGACATGAATATATTTTTCATCATAAACAATTATATTTTCATTTTTTAAATATGTTTTTATATATGCTCCTCCTGCATCTTGTGCTCTTACAAAACAAATTGGTTCATCTGCATTTACATGAACAATTACACATTGCGCATAATAAAATGACCATGCATCATATCCTGTTAGGTAGTTCATGTTATTAGTATCTTGAGAAATCAATAATTCAATACCTTTATCCTGCATTGAAGTCTGAACTTTTTTTAATCTTTGTTTATATTCGTCTTTAGTAAATAACATATTTAATTAGTTGAAAATAATTTACCAAATCCATTAATAGAAACTTTTTTACCAATATTTTCTAAAGTATCCCAAATTAAAGCTTGGTTGCTTGATAAAACAGGTTTATTTAATTTTTTTTCAAGTCTATCTATAATTTGTAAAACAGGAAGAGCTGTGCAAGAAACAAATAAAGCATCTGCTTCTTTTAAATCCATTTTTGACAAAACTTCATACAAATATTCTGGATCAACTTTTCCTATATCTATATCATTTTTTATATCAAAATAGGAATTGGAAGTGACGCTAAAGCTTTCTTTTTTAAAAAACTCGATCACTTCATTATTTAAATCTTTTATATAAGGAGTAAAAACTGCAATTTTTTTAATTTTTAATTTTTTTAAAGCTTTTACTGCAGCAGTACTTGGTGTTGTGACTTTTGCTTCTGGTTTTGCTAACTGAACTTTTTTTTCAATTTCATTATATCCAGCTGCAATGGTACCTGACGTACAACCATAAACTACACAATCTATTTTTTGATTTGGAAGAATATCCTTGGTAACATCAGTAACCTTTTGTGACATTCTAATTAAATTTTCGCTAGTTAATGGGTTGTATATTTCTATTCTATTAACAAAAAAATCTATATCTTTATCTTTGATTATCCTGAGAAAATCTTTTTCAATTATAAAATCACTAGCTAAAGCAATTAAACCTATTCTAGGATTAATGTTTGAATTGTATTTTGGTTCTACTTTTATTGAATTCATTAAATATCTTACAATAAAGAATAATAAATGAATATGTTTTTTTAATACAATTGTTGACAATTTTATAAACTTAAATAGATTCAATTTATGCTCAAAAAATTTGTACTTATAATAGTTTTATCTTTTTTTGTTTCTTCTCAGGCTCAATCAAATAGTTGTCCTGTTCTTTATCCTGAATTAATGGAAATGCTTGAAAATAGTACTTTGCCTCAGGAAAAAGTTGATGAAGCTAGAGCATTAATTGAACAAGGGTGGGCTTTACATAAAGAACTAGAAGATACTCCTGATGACAGCAGACACTATGATGCTTTAGAACTATTATTCCAAGCTTTAGATATTCTTGAAGCAACATAAATCTGACTACCCTTAACTACTAAATTCATTTAAGATAAATTATTCAAAAATTAGTATTCTTAAAGAAAGGATATAATGAAAATAGGATTTATAGGATTAGGAAATGTAGGTGGTAAACTAGCTGAAAGTTTGCTTAGAAATAAATTTGATTTGACAGTAAGAGATTTGGATCAAAATTTAACAAAAAATTTTAAAGATAAAGGTGCCAAGATATCAAATTCAGCAAAAGAACTTGCTGAAAAAACAAATCTAATTATTACATGTCTTCCCTCTCCTAAAATATGTGCTGAAGTTATGGAATCTTCAGAAGGTGTTATTAATGGACTTTCAGAAAATAAAATATGGTTAGAAATGAGTACGACAGATGAAGGTGAAGTAAAAAGATTAGGTAAATTAGTAATGAATAAAAAAGCTATTCCTTTAGATGGACCTGTTAGTGGAGGTTGCCATAGAGCTGCAACTGGAAACATTGCTATATTTGTTGGAGGAGAAAGAAATAGTTTTGAAAAAATTTTACCCATTTTAACTACAATGGGAAGAAAGATTTTACATACAGGCGATCTTGGAACTGCATCAATATTAAAAGTAATTACAAATTATTTGGCATCAGTTCATCTTGCTGCTCTTGGAGAAGCATGGACAGTTGCAAAAAAATCTAACTTGGATCTTGATAAAACTTATAAAGGTATAGCTATTTCATCTGGGAATTCATTTGTACATGAAACAGAAAGCCAGGTAATACTTAATGGCTCTTATAATATTAATTTTACAATGGATTTAGTTAAAAAAGATATGAGCCTTTTTAATGAACTTTCAAAAAAAATAAATACTCCATTGGAAATATCTCCTTTTGTATTAGAAATATTTAAAGATGCACAAAAAAAATATGGTTCTAGAGCATGGTCATCAATGGTAGTAAAAAGACTCGAAGATAAATTTGGGTTAAGTTTTAGAGCGCCTAACTTTCCTTCAGAACTAATTGATAATGAAAAAGAAGAAAAAGGATATGAAATTTGATTAAGATATTATAAATAAATTATGCTTAATAAAAGAAATTTTTACATAGATGGAAAATGGACTAAACCTTTAAAGACAAATGATTTTGAAGTTATAAACCCATCCAATGAAGAACCTTTTGCTATTATTTCTTTAGGATCTAAAGAAGATACCAATGCAGCAGTTAAAGCTGCAAAAAATGCCTTTATAGATTGGAAAGAAACTTCAAAAGAAGAAAGAATAAATTTTTTAGAAAAACTACTTATAGTTTATAAAAAAAGATTTAATGAAATGTCTGAATCTATGTCGATGGAAATGGGTTCCCCTATTGATTTTGCAACATCAGTTCATACTACTTCGGGCCAAAGTCATATAGAAGATTTCATATTAAGATTAAAAAAATTTAAATTTGATGAAAGGTTTGATTTAAAATCTAATAATTATATTGCTCGTGAACCAATTGGAGTATGTGGTCTTATAACTCCATGGAACTGGCCAATTAATCAAATAGCTTTAAAAGTAATTCCTGCTTTAGCAACTGGTTGTACAATGATACTGAAGCCATCCGAGATTGCCCCAGTTTCAGCTATGTTATTTGCTGAAATGATAGATGAAGCAGGTTTTCCATCGGGAACATTTAATTTAGTTAACGGTGATGGTTCAGGAGTAGGAACGCATATATCTAGTCATCCTGATATTGATATGGTTTCTTTTACAGGATCAACAAGAGCGGGAAGATTAATTACTAAAAATGCCGCCGATACAATTAAGAGAGTTTGCTTAGAATTAGGAGGAAAAGGAGGAAATATTGTTTTTGCAGATTCTTACCCTAATGCCGTAAGAGATGGAATTAGAAACGTAATGAGTAATTCTGGACAATCCTGTGATGCTCCAACAAGAATGCTTGTAGAAAAATCTATTTATGAAAGAGCAGTTAAGGAAGCTGTAGATGAAGCTAATAAAATTAAAGTAGATGTTGCCTCTAAAAGTGGAGATCATATAGGTCCGGTGGTTTCAAAAGTGCAATATGATAAAATAATAAATTTAATAAAAGATGGCATTAACGAAGGAGCAACGCTGGCTGCTGGAGGACCTGAAATGCCTAGAGGTTTAAATAAAGGATACTTTATTAAGCCAACCATATTCACTGATGTTACAAATGATATGCAAATAGCAAAAAAAGAAATTTTTGGTCCAGTTCTATCCATAATACCTTTTGAAACAGAAGAAGAGGCAATTAAAATAACAAATGATACTGAATATGGTCTTGGAAATTATTTACAAACTGAAGATAAGGAAAAAGCAAAAAGAGTCTCTAAAAAATTGAGGTCTGGAATTGTTTATATTAATGGAAATGCGCCCGACTCTGGCACTCCTTTTGGAGGTTATAAACAGTCAGGAAATGGACGTGAGGGTGGCAATTGGGGATTGGAAGAATATCTTGAGGTTAAAACCATTACTGGTTGGAACTAAAAATATACAATGTCTGAATTATTAATCCATAGAGGGATTGTAAATAAAAAATATAAAGAAAACCTTCTTAAATCATTTAAAAAAATCTTTTGATAAAGGTTATGGAGTCGAAACAGACATCCATGCAACTAAAGATAATGAATTTATTTGCTTTCAT
>CACFUX010000024.1 GCA_902569615.1 uncultured Pelagibacteraceae bacterium
ATTGAAGTACCAGAAAAAAAGACGATACATTTCAAGATGTCTAAAAAATGGTTTAAGGATTTAAATAATGAATAATAAAATATTTATTGCTTGTGATACTACGAATGTCCAAAAAATTAGAAAAATAATTAATAAAACTCAAAATTCGAAGTTAAAAGTTGGATATAAATTTGGTTTAGAATTTTTAAATTCTAAAAATGGAAGAAAATTTATTGGTAATGTTAATAAGAAAATAGTTTTTGCCGATCTAAAACTTCATGATATTCCAAATACTTGTGCATCTGCGATAAAAGCAATAAGAGATTTAAAAGTAAATTATATAACAATACACATTAGTTCAGGCTTAGAAGCTCTTAAAGCGGCTAAGAAAGTCTCAGGCAAAATGAAATTAGTAGGTGTTACCATGCTAACTTCTTTAAATAATAAAGCATTAAAAGAAATTGGATTTAATAAAGATGTTAAAAAAATAGTTCTTGACCAAGCCAGAGTAGCAAAGAAAGCAAAATTGGATGCTATCGTATGCAGTCCCCAAGAAATAAAAATAGTAAAAAAAGTATTTAAAAAAGAAATAATAACGCCTGGGATCAGATTTAATTCAAAAAAAAATGATCAAAAGAGAATATTAACTCCAAAGCAAGCCTACAAAAATGGAAGCGATTGGCTTGTTATAGGAAGACCAATTACAGAAGGTAATATTAAAAAAAATATTCAAACATTAATTCATCATTTAAATCAATGATCAAAGGTTTAAAAATTTGTGGGATCTCAGATCCTAAAACTTTAAACTATATTTTAAATCATCCTTACCCACCAAAATTTATTGGTTTCATAACAAATTATAAAAAAAGTAAAAGATTTGTTGAGTTTAAAAAATTAAAAGATTTGATAATGGTTGATAAAAAACAAAGTAATTTTGTTTCAGTTCTTGTAAATCCAACTGATGAAATTTTAGAAAAAATTAAAGATTTAAATTTTGATTATTATCAGCTTTATGACGTTGATCCCAATAGAACTAAAGTAATAAAAAATAAATATAAAATAAAAATTATTTCAGCACTTACAGTTTCGAATAAGGAGGATGTGAATAAATATAAAAGCTATTCGGAAATTTCAGATATAATATTATTTGATAGCAAAGGTTACCATAAATCTGAAAGTTTTGATCATGATCTGCTAGATTGGGTACCTAACACATTAAATAAAATGATTGCAGGAAATATTCAAATAGATGATATTCCTAATTTTAAAAACAAAGACTTTCATATTGATTTGTCAGGATCGGTTGAAAATAATGAGGGTAATAAAGATTTAAATAAAATTGATAAATTGTTAAATTTGGTTGCAAAAACATGAAATTGAAAAAAGGAATTCCATTAATTGATCAAGGAGATAAGTTGGGATTTTGGGGAGGAAAATTTGGTGGTAACTTTGTTCCTGAAACGTTGAAAAAACCGATTGAAGACTTAGAAATTCTCTTTAATAAATTAAAAAAAGATAAAAAATTTATTAAAGAAAGGGATAAATATTTTAAAAATTGGGTAGGTTCTCCTACTCGTTTCATTAAACTAAACAACTTAACAAAACATGTTGGTGGAGCACAAATATGGTCTAAAGTTGTATCTGATGCAAATGGAGGGGCACATAAAATTTACAATGCTACAGTCCATTGTCTGATTGCAAAACGATCTGGTAAAAAAATTATATGTGGAGACACTGGTGCAGGGTACGCTGGAAAGATGTTAAGTATGGCTGCTAAGAAGTTTGGTCTAAAATGTAAAATTTTCATGGGTATGAAAGATATCCAAAGGCAGCAACCAAATGTCAAAGCAATGAAAAAAAATGGAGCTGAAGTTATTCCTGTTTACTCTGGAAGCCAAACACTTGTTGATGCTGTTTCTGAATGTATGAGATATTGGGTTGCAAATTGTGATAAAGCTGCAATGTGTGTTGGCAGCACTGTTGGTCCTGCAGCTTTTGTCCGTATTTGTGGATGGAGCACTAGTCAGATTTCAAGAGAACTTAAAGTTCAATTGATTGATGAATTTGGATCTATTCCAAAAAAACTTAAACTTTATAATTGTGTAGGTGGTGGGAGCTCTAGCTTTGGATTTTGGAATGAATTTATGGATTATGATAAAAAACAATGTGAATTTATAGGAGTTGAAGCTGGTGGTCCTGCTAAAAGTAAAAAACATGCAGCGCCCTTAACTTATGGATCAAAAATTGGGATACTCCATGGAGCTGCTCAGTATGTTAATCAAAATTCAGATGGACAAATAGAAGAAACTGAATCTATTTCTGCAGGACTTGATTACCCTGGAGTTTCTCCGCTCCATTGTTTTCTAAAAGATACAAAAAGAGCAAGATATACTGCAGCAAGTGATGAAGAAGCTTTAAACGCTTATAAACTCGTCACTAAATACGAAAAATTAAGTCCATCTTTAGAGCCAAGCCATGCCTTCTCAGTTGCAATAAAAGAAGCAAAAAAATTAAGTAAAGATACAATAGTTGTAGTTAATAGTTGTGGAGATGCATACAAAGACCGTGGAATTTTAGAAAAAAGATTAGGAAAAAAATATGTTAAATCCAATTAGTTTAGCATTTAAAAAAGCAAAACAGGAAAATAGACCTGCCTTGTTAACTTATACTGTAGCTGGTGATAGCTCAAAAAAACAATCATTAGATATATTAAAATCAATTTCTAAGAATGCTGATATATTAGAAGTAGGCGTCCCGCACAACACTCCTGTTGCAGATGGCAGTCAAATCCAAAATAGTGCTTATAGAGCTATAAAGAATGGAATTAGAATGGATGATATTTTTAAAATTGTAAAAGATTTTAAAAAAATAAATAAAAAAAAACCAATTATATTAATGGGATACTACAATATGATTTATCAATATGGGGAAAATAATTACTTAAATAAATGTAGAACAGCAGGTGTTAATGGTTTAATTGTTGTAGATTTGCCATGGCCTGAAAATAAAGTTTTTGCAAAAAAATGTAAAAGCAAATCAATATATTTTATACAACTATTATCACCTACAACAACTAAAGAAAGGCTAAAAAAAATTATAAAAGATTCTCATCCAATGAATTATTTTATCTCGATGTTAAGTACAACGGGAGGAAAATTAAAAATATCCCCTAAAGAAATACTTAAAAACTATTATAAAATCAAAAAAATTAATCTAAAAAAAGATATTGTTATTGGATTTGGAATTACAGAAAAAACTATCAGAAATTTTAAATCTGCTGATGGCTTGGTAGTAGGAAGTGCTATTTGTAAAGAAATTAGTAGAAGTTTGAAATATAGACAAAATCCTGTCACAAATGTAAATAGAATAGTATCAAAATTAAAAAATAAAATTTTATGAACTGGATAACAAAAATAAAAACTCTTGGTGATAAAATAAAAAGAAATTTAAAAAAGAAATTCCCTACAAAAGAAGAAATTGAAAATTCAGATTGGACAAGTTGTTGTAAAGGACCAATTCTTAAAAAAGATCTAGAAGAAAATTTATGGGTATGTAATTCTTGTGGAAAACATCACAGAATAAGTTGTAAACAAAGATTTGATATATTTTTTGGTAAAAATAGATATGAAGTTCTTGAAACCCCAATTCCCTTAGAAGATCCTTTAAATTGGAAAGATACAAAATCCTATAAAGAAAGATTAGTTCAAGCTAGAAAAAAAACTGGTCAAACTTGTGCAGTAATGATTGCAAAAGGTCAAATAGATGGAATAACAATTACAGCTGGAGCTATAAATTTTGATTATATTGGTGGATCTGTTGGTGCTGCTGAGGGAGAAGCTATTATTTATGGAGTCCAACATGCAATAGATAACAAAACTCCATATGTTTTTTTTCCATGCGGAGGTGGGCAAAGAATGTTTGAGTCTCCAATAGCTTTAGCAAACATGACCAGAACAACACTTGCGATAAATGAATTAAAAAAAAATAATCTTCCTTATATAGTATGTTTTACAGATCCAACTGCGGGAGGAATAACAGCATCATTTGCAATGCTGGGAGATGTACATTTTGCTGAGTCAGGGTGTCTAATTGCTTTCGCTGGTAAACGTGTGATTCAGGCAACAGTTAAAGAAGATTTAAGTGCAGATTTTCAAACAGCCGAATTTTTAGAAAAACATGGATTTGTTGATAAAGTAATTAATAGAAAAGATATACCAAGAGAGATTGGAAAACTATTAGAAATATTGCTAAAGAAAAATTCTGAGGTAAATTCAGAATTAATAAATGAAACTGCAACAAATATTACACAACCTACAAAGGTTGCATCCTAAAGAAATAGATTTAAGCTTAGATAGAATTAATAAGCTCTGTAAAAAACTTGGCAATCCCCAAGATAATTTAAAATATATATCTGTAATTGGAACAAATGGAAAATATTCTACAATTCAAGCAATCAGGGCTATACTTAAAGATGCTAATATAAAATGTAATATTTACACAAGTCCTCATATTCAAAAAATTAATGAAAGATTCATATATAATGATGAGGAAATTTCTGATGAAAATCTTGCAAAATTATTATCTGAAGTAGAAGAAATAAATGCCGGTGAACCTATTACTTACTTTGAGATATTAACTGCAGCTTATTTTTATAATGCTAAAAAATTTAAAAATAATATTAATCTTCTTGAAAGCGGCTTATTTCATAGAGCAGATGCGTGTTCCATAATTAAATCAAATTTAGCAAGCATTATTACAGCTATTGGTTTAGATCACTTAGATTGGCTACCAAAAAATAAACAAACGATAGATCAAATAATATTTGAAAAGACATCATCTTTAGTAACTTCTAAAATAATTGTTTCAAAACAAAGCTCAAATGAAATTTTAAATAAAATAAAAGATTCAATTAAAGAAAATTCTTCAAAAAAAGTATTTTATACTAATGATTTTAATTACTCTTTAAATGAGAATGGATTTTTTTATTATGAAGATAAGTATGGAGGTCTAAAACTTCCACTACCAAATTTAGAAGGAGAATTTCAATTATCTAATATATCTACAGCAATATCTACAATAAGAAATATTGAAGAAATAAGAATTAAAGATCAAAATATTATAAATGGAATAAAAAAAATTAAGAGTGTTGCAAGATTTTCAGAAATAAAAAATGGAAAATTAAAAGATTTAGTAAAAAATAATAAAATTTATATTGACGGATCACATAATCCTCTTGGGGCTAGCGTTTTAAGTAAGCATTTAAATTCATTGGAATGTAATAAACATATAATTTTAGGAATGATGAATAATAAAAATCATATTGAATATATTAGTTATTTAAAAGATAAAATTTCTTCTTTAACAACTGTAGATATCCCAAATCAGCCTAATGCTATTAATGGTGAAGATTTAATGAAAAAATTAAAAAATTTAAAAAAAATTAATTATAAAAAATCAATTAAAGAAGCAATTAAATCAATAGAATTAAAAGATAATGATATTATTATTATTACTGGATCTCTTTATCTTGCGGGGGAAGTTTTGAATTTAAATTAAATATTTTCCTTAAGCCAACTTAGAAAATCACTTTTTTTTGTCATTCCGACTTTTGTAGATTTTAATTCTCCACCCACTACAAGTATACATGTTGGTATTCCTCTAACTCCATATTGAGTTGGAGTATTAGGATGATTGTCAATATTCATTGAACCAAAATCAATATCAGTTATCTCATCTGAGATTTCAGAGACTATAGGCGTCAAAGCTTTGCATGGCCCACACCAGTCAGCTTCGAATTTAAGGCAGAATGGTTTTGAGCTTTTTAAAACTTTTTCCTGAAAGTTTTCGTCAGTGATTTCTTGAATTGACATAATAGTTTTATATTTTAAATAATTTTATATTCAATAGGTAAAATTATTTTTTTTTAATTATCCACACTAAGAATTTTCATATCTTTTTTGTATTGACATTATATGAGAATTAAGTTCATCCAAAAATTTTAATTTTGCTTGATCATTTTCATTTGAATATTTATCTCTAAGAGTATCAATTTCATTGAAGCATGCAGAAACAGTCCACCATTTTTCAAATTTTTCACTTAAAATTCTTTTAGAAATAGATCTTTTGATTGATTTAAACATGTCGGGAGGTAGTATTTCTGGCGCTTCTTGAAAAATTATTTTTTTACCAAAACCTATAAGTCTTTCATCTTCAAATTTATCTAGTAACTTTAACTTTTCTTGCCACGATGCAGCATGCCAAGCTGGGAAAAGTGCAGTGTCTTTATTTGAAGTAAATTTATTATAGATACTTTCTTCAGCATATATATCTTCTTGAGATTTTGATTGCTCTTTTTCTTCTGCTATTTCTCTAAGTGCTATTAAAATATTTTGTGAAAATTTTTCATTATCTTTTACCAATTTAGCCCTTTTTTTGATTAAACTTAGATCCATTGCATTATAAGGTTCTTCTTTCATGGCATATTTTAGATCTAAAATTATTGGAGCTTTATTTGATCTAATAGTTCTTAAAAATTTAGGAGTTTTTTTCATCTCAAGTTTTAATTCATTGATAGACATATTTAAAATTGGTTCTATATCAACCCTAAGATCAACAGCTTGGCCCCAGTTATAAATTGGGTGTATACAGTGTTTCGGATGTAGAGGAGCGCATAGATATAATCTTGATTTTCCATAAAAATATTCATTTAAAGTAATTATATTTTCTTTTTTAAAAATTGTTTCAGTGTCTAATTTGTTTGCTGTTCTTAAAAACATATCCCACGTTGAAGGTTGTTTTTTTTTAATTATACCTAATATTTTTGTAGTTAAAATTGCATCAGTTAAAGCGCTATGAGCATCACTAGAATCTAAACCTTGCATACGCGCAAGCGACTCTAATTTGAATACTGGATTATTTTTTTCATTTATTTCTGTCTCTAGTACTGAAGGATCAACAGCGTAAGCAGCTCTCGCAATGTTAATACCATCATGTCTTTTATTTGGAGATGCATTGGTAATATAAGGGTATCTTATACCTTTAAAAAACTCCTTCCTAATCATTTCATCATCAAATCCTATATTTGACCATCCTAAGAAGATTGCTGGACTCCATTTTTTAAAAATTTTTTCAACTTCACCAAGCATTTGATAATGACTTAAATTTCCTTGAGTTAGTTGTTTAATGCTTGTTTTGTCCAACTTAGCTCACTTGAATGTAATAAAGATGTTAATCCAGGTTCAAGTTCACAAAAGCATCCATAGTCTGTGATCTTTACTACTTTTGCTTTATATATTTTATTAAGCTCATAATTATCAATATGGTTAAATGGATCAGGTGATAGCTGCTTAATTGAACACCCAACTTGTAGCTTATCTTTATCAACTGAAATAACAAGAATGTCATGTTTTTCACCGATGTTAAAAATTTCATCTGGATGACTAACTCTAGAGTAAGAGATTTCTTGTAAATGCACTAGAACATCCAGCTCTCCATTATTTACATCAAAAAAACATCCAAATGAACTATAACCTTTTACTATTGCGTTTTTAATAATATCTCCAACTTTATATTTTTCAATTATTTTTGCTTTATCAACTTTTTTATTTGTTGAAATAATTTGTCTTCTTGAAACACATGCATTGCCTCTAACTTTATCTAATTTAATTAATGAAAACTTTTGAGGTTCATTCATTAAATGTGATATATCTTTAAGAGGCTTGTCAGATATTTGTGATCCAGGACAAAACATCAGAGATCCACTATCTATATGTTCTACTATTACTCCACCTTTGCATTTAGATGTAATCTTGCCCATTATAGGTTTGTTTGTCTCGAATGCTTCTTCGAGCTGATACCAACCTTTTAATTTTTGTGCTTTTGCTAATGAAACTACTACAGCTCCATCTTTATCCTCTATTTTTTCTAAAAGAACTTCTAATTTAGAGCCCAACTTAACACTATCCAATAATTTAAGATTTTTTACCTCATTTATATCAAGGATAGGTTCAGATTTTAATCCTTCAATAAAAAGAAATATAAATTTTTCAGTTATTTTAGTTACTGTACCTTTAATTAATTTGCCTTCTTCTATTTTTGCTTTTGAAAGCTGGCTATCTAACAAAGCTTCAAATTCTTTTACACCTGGACTAGTTAGATCTTTATAAATTTCCATATTTCTTTTTTTTTAATCTAATTTCCTTTTTCACTAATTTTATCAATTTAACCTTTACCTGTTTTTTAGTTAAATTTGTGGTGTCAACTAATACAGCACCTCTTACAAAAAGCAAAGGACTTTGTTTTCTATTCTTATCGTTAAAATCTCTTAATTTTAAAGCTTTTTTAACATCTTCAAGTTCTATTTTTTTATTTATTTTTTTTAACTCCAGATATCTTCTCATTGCCTTTTCCTTTTGTGAGCATTTAAAAAAAATTTTAAGGTCAGCACTTGGCATTATTTTTGATGCAATATCTCTTCCTTCAACAATTACTTTTGCATTATTCTTTATAAAATCTAATTGAAACTTTTTAAGATATGATCTTACATATTTTTTTTTTGCAATAATTGACGCTAGTTTTGTTACATTAACACTATAAAGTCTACTCGAATTAAGTTGGCTAGTAGAAATATTTTTAGATAACTTTCTAATATAGTTTTTGTTATATTTAAATCTATTTTTAATTATTTGATAAGCCAAATATCTATATAATTTACCCGAAGACAATAGTTTAAAATTAAATTCTTTTGATATTATTTTACTTCCAAATGTTTTTCCTGAAGCTGAGCCACCATCTACTGCTATTGAAAAATTAAATTTTTTATTAATTTTCATTTAATCTTAGCTCCTAAAGATTTTGCTATAGAAAGGAAATTTGGAAAGGATGAGTTAATAGAATCTTTATCATGTATTTTCCATTTTCCACCTAAAGATAATGCAGCAATACAAGTCATCATAAAAACTCTATGATCCTTATTAAAATTTTTTATTTCATAATTTTTTTTTAAT
>CACFUX010000025.1 GCA_902569615.1 uncultured Pelagibacteraceae bacterium
TTTGTTTGTTTATAATCTTTTATATCAGCTGAATTTATACCAATAAAAGTTGTTTCAGATATAAACCCATTTGTTTTTCTCTCCCGAATGGCTTCACTAAAATCATTAAATACTTTTTTATCCAATAAATCTTTAATTTTTTTAATATCGCCAGACGAAAAATTTGTAATTACTGTTTCATATGCAATTTTTGCACCTTTTAAAAAATCTTCTTTTGCATTTTGATCGAAATTAGATTCATCTATTTTTTTGACCTTTTCATTGTTTTTTGGAAAATCTTGTTCAAAAGTTGCACCTAAGTTTTCCTCATGACCTGACTTTTTACCTAAAATTCCTCTTAATCTGAGAAAAATAAAGCCAGCAATCATTGCTAAAAGTATTATATCAATATATTCAAAACTATAATTCATAACTAAATAATATTTACTATGTTGCTTAATTTCAACTAGCAAATTAGATTAAAGACAAATGAACACAGTTATATTGTCAATTATACTTATTCCAATTATTGAAATTTATCTTTTTATAAAGATAGGGTCTCAAATAGGAGCATTTAATACTATTTCTCTAATATTTTTAACAGCCATTATAGGAATTTATTACGCAAAATATGAGGGTTTAAATACCCTTAGATCTGCATTTAATCAAATTGTAAAAAATGAATTACCAATTTATGAAATAATTTCGGGAGCTGCTCTTGCTTTTGCTTCAGTTCTTATGATTTTACCTGGTTTCTTAACTGACTTATTTGGTCTAATACTAATTTTTCCCCTAACAAGAAAATTATTGTTTAAAAATATAAAATTTAATAATCATAAAAATAAAAATAAATTCATTGATGGAGAGTCTGAAGATTTAGACGATAAAAATTAAAAATGGCAGAGAAATTTAAAATAATGGCACAGTTTATAAAAGATATGTCTAGTGAAACGCCTGACGCAATAACCTTTCTTTATGTTAAAGAATATCTTAAAAATTATAATTTAGATATTAGCATATCATCAAAAGCATTAAAAAATAGGATGATAGAAGTTAATACAAAATTAACTTACCAAGATAAAAGTAAATCAAAAAATAAATCTTTTTTTGAAATTACTTATGCCACAATTGTAAAAATTGATGAAGATGTTAAAGATGTAAAAGTTATGGAAAAAATCGTTCTGTGCGATGTTCAGAATAAAATATACCCAAACTTAGAGAAAATATTTTTAAATCTTCTTAATGACTCAGGATACCCAGGAGTAAAAATCGAAAAAAAAATTGACTTTGAAGATCTATACAAGAAAAGAACGAACTAAAAAAAATTTTTTTTAAGATAATTTTTTAAAAAATGTTTATGCAACTTATTTTCTTCTTCAGAAGGTTTAATTATTTTTTTTGAATAAATATTTTTTGTTTTTGAACTCAAATTTATAATGTTATCATTATTATTTTTGAAATCCAAAGATGGTTCTTTTTGATCAATCAAGTTTATATATACTTTAGTTAACAATTCACAATCGATAAGCGCAGTATGTTTTGCACGTTTTGAGTTATCAATTCTATATCTTTTACACAATGCATCTAAGCTAATTTGAGATCCTGGGAACTTGTTTCGAGCAATTTCTAAAGTGTCAATTACATTGCTTTTATCAATTATTTTTTTACCGGCTATTTTTAGTTCATTGTTTAAATGTGTAATATCAAATTCTGCATTGTGTATAATTAATTTTTTATTTTCAATAAATGTTATTAAATCGTCAGCGACATCTATAAATTTTTTTTTATCGGATAAAAATTGATCTGTATAGCCGTGAACTTCTAAGGCTTTTTCTGAGACTTTTCTTCCAGGGTTTAGATAGCAATGGAAAGTATTTTTGGTTGGAACTAAATCTTCAAGTTCTATACATCCAATTTCAACTATTCGATGACCCTCTTTTACTGATAAGCCTGTGGTTTCTGTATCTAAAATGATTTCTTTCATTGATTAAATATTATATTTTTCAATAGCTTAACACTTTTTTTAACAGATTTCTTTGAGAAATTATTATTTATAATAAAATTAGATTTTTTCTTTTTATAAACTAAAGGTAATTGAGATTTCCTTAATATTCTAAAAATCCTTGAATCAAAATTATTTCTTTTTTTGAGTTTATTAATAATTTTTTCTTTTTTGGCTTGTACAAATACTAGGACGTAATCACTTTTATTTAAATTATTTTCTAATAATAGTGGAATATCAAAAATTATCATTTTCTTATTTCTATTTTGATAGATAAACTTATTCATTTTTTTTCTAACTAGTGGATGTACAATTTTTATTATCTTTTTAAGATTTTTAGGATTTGACAATATAGATTTTGTAATTTCTTTTTTATTTACAGGAAATGTTGTTACTTGTTTTGGAAACTCTTTATTTAATTTTATAAAACAATTTCTATCTTTTTTATAAATTCTAGCGACCTCTACATCAGCGTTAAAAACTGGATAACCAAATTGCTTTGCAACAAAGCTCTTACCTGATCCTATATCTCCAACAATTCCAATCTTAATCATTGATCTAATAAGCTTATTATTTCATCGTTCAGTTCAGGCATCAGTTTATGCCATATAGTAAAAGCTTGATGAGCCTGATAAATAAACATCATTTTTCCATTTTCTATTCTATTACCAAGATTTTTTGCTTTTTTTAAAAAATTTGTTTCCTTTTGATTATAAATAACATCATAAAAAAAATTATTTTTTCCAATTTTACTAAAATCTAATTTTATTTCATCACTCTGATTTAAACCTACACTTGTTGCATTAATTACCATATTGGCTTTAGGTAAATTTCCCCATTCCAATATTTCAATATCATGAAAGAAGTTTTTTAAATTTTTGGCTTTTTCTTTTGTCCTGTTGCTTAAAAATATTTTACTTACGCCCATTTTTTTTAGAGCAATTATTATTGATGGGACGACTCCACCAGCGCCTAGAATAAATGCAGCTTTATCATTAACATTGTATTTGCAATGTTTAATAGCAAGCTCGAAACCTGATATGTCTGTATTGTGTCCAATAACTTTTTCATTTTGAAGATAAATCGTATTAACTGATTGTGATTCTTCAGCCTCTAAACTCAATTGGTCTAAAAAAGGAATAACTGATTTTTTAAAAGGAACTGTCACATTTATTCCATCAATTTTCTTCTCTTTTACATTAGAAATAATAGATTTTATTTCAGCTTCATTAATTAATTTTTTTTCATACAAGGCATTTATATTATTTTTTTTTATCCAATAATTATGTAGCTTTGGCGAAAGTGAATGCTCTATTGGTTTTCCAATTACTAAATATTTTTTCATTCTAAATTCCTTAAATATTCCTTAATTTTGGTTATTGGTAGGCCCATTATAGTATTTTTATCCCCTTCTATTTTTAAAAATAAATTTCTACCCTCGCCTTCAATTTGGTAAACATTATATGCATACAATAATTCATCCGATATTTTAGATAAATAATTTTCTAATTCTTCTACATTAAATTTTTTCATTGTTAATATTGCTTTATCAGTATAATTCCAAATCATAGAACCATTTCTAGATATACAGACAGAACTAATTAAATAATGTTTTTTCCCATTTAGTTTTTTTAATATTTGAAGTGCTTCTATTCTATTTGTTGGTTTTGATATCAATTCCCCATCTACATCTATTACACTATCTGCTCCAATTACAATATCACTATTAAATTTTAAACTCACTTTGTTGGCTTTTAGTTCGGCTAAATTTTTTGATATTTGTTCAGGACCTATATTTTCTTGTAGCATACTTTCTTTAGCAGAATCTTCATCAACATTTGAGGGAAAAACTTCACTTTCAATACTATTTTCGTCTAATATCTTTTTTCTCACCTTGCTATTAGATGCAAGAATTATTTTAAGCATTTTGATTTTTTATTTCGTAAATTTTAATAATCGAAGCAGCTGTTTCCTCAACAGATTTTCTAGTTACATCAATTACAGGCCATTGATATTTTTTAAAAGCTTCCTTTGCTTTTTTTATTTCAAGTTCTATTTTTTCTATATTTGTATAATCGGTTAGATGTTCTTCTTTTAATGCTGTCATCCTATTTTTTCTAACATCGATTAATCTTGTTGGTTCAGCAGTTAAACCCACTACACATTTTAAGTCTGGTTTTTCTTTTAAAATTTTTGGAATTGAATTCTCATTTATTAATGGAATATTTGAAGTTTTAAACCCTCGATTTGCAAGATAAATTGATGTTGGTGTTTTGCTTGTTCTACTGACCCCAAGTAAAATTATATCTGATTTTTCTAAGTCATTTATCATATTTCCATCATCATGGTTCATAGTAAATTGTATGGCTTCTATTCTTTTATAATGTTCTTCAAGTGTGTGTTGTCCGCTTGGAATATGAGAAGCTTTCTGTTTTAATAACTTAGAAAAATTTATTATTAAATCTCCCAGAACACTAAAGCATGGAATATTATTTACTTTAGCTTTTTCTTCTAAGTTTTTAGAGAGTTTTTCATCTACAATTGTATATAGAATTATTGGCTCTTTTTGTTTTTTTGCTAGTTCAATAATTTTTAATACTTGGTTTTCAGTTCTTGTGAATGAAAATTGATGATTATCATACTCAAAATTTTTAAATTGAGCTTTTAAAGCTAAAAATATTCGATCAATTGTTTCTCCTGTCGAATCTGAAATTAGGTAAATATCGTGTTTAATGTCCATGTATAAAGTGTTTATATTAATCTAATAAATAAGCTAAAAGTTAATAACTATCTTCATATTTTTTTAAATCTGAATAAGCCTTGTTTTATTAACATAAATAAACATCTTAATAATTATTATACACAATTATTTATTTAATCTAAAACCTATCAAAAAGAGGCTATTTGTCTTAATTTTTTAAGGTTTTTATCTGTTAGTAATTAGTTAGTAAAATGTTAAATAATAATAATTCATTGTATTAACAGGATATAAAACAAATATTAAAGGTTATAAATAATTATTATATGACTCCAATTCAGGACTGTATCGTTAATAAAAATCATAGAATAAATCCTATATGGATAATGAGGCAGGCTGGAAGATATCTGCCAGAATTTAGAGAAATCAGAGCTAAAAACCCTGATTTTATAAAACTATGCTTAAATGAGAATTTATCTTCTGAAATAACACTTCAACCTTTAAAAAGATTTGATTTAGACGCAGCTATTATTTTTTCAGATATCTTAATGCTTCCTCATGGAATAGGACAGGAAGTAAAATTTAAAAAAAATTTTGGACCAGAGCTAAGTTTAATTAATTTCGATAAAATAAAAAATACAGAGGAAAAAGATTTTATAAATAAATTAAAACCAATTTATAATTTACTGAAAATTGTTTCAAGTAATCAAATTGTTAGAAATAAAAAAGATCTTATAGGCTTTATAGGTGCACCTTGGACATTATTAGTTTATATGATTAATAGAAAATCACCAAAACTGAAGTTAAATGATAATTTTTTTAATGACAAAATGCTTATTGGAAATCTTTTAAATATAATTGAAAAGTTTTTAAAATTACATATTAAAAATCAAATAGAAAGTGGAGCAACTATAATCCAAATATTTGATAGCTGGGCTGGGCTGGTAGAAGAAAAACATTTATCAGAGTATATTTATAATCCTACATTAAATTTAGTTAATTATATTAAAAGCTTTAATACCCCAGTTATATGTTTTCCAAGAGAGATCAAAAACTATAAAGAATTTTGTAGTACTGTTAATCCTGATGTAATCAGTATCGATTACAATGTAAACCCTGAAGAAATATTAAAGAATATTAATATACCAATTCAAGGAGGTCTAGATCCAAGAATTTTACTTGAAGATAAAGAAACTGTTAAAAAACACGCTTTAAAATATCTACAAATTTTTAAGGATGTTCCTTATATTTTTAATTTAGGACATGGAATACTGCCAGAAACAAAACCTGAAACTGTAGATTATCTTGTTAAATTTGTTAAAGACGCAAAATAATGAAAAATCATCCTAAAATAAATTTTGGAAAAAACGGAGTTTTGCTAGTTAACTTGGGAACTCCAGATAGCACAAGTTGGTGGGATATAAGAAAATACTTAAAAGAGTTTTTATCAGACAAGCGTGTTATCGAAGTAAACCCATTCATTTGGCAAATAATTTTAAACTTTATTATATTAAATTTTAGGCCTTCTAAGACTGCAAAGGCTTATAAAGAAATATGGATGAAAGAAGAAAATATGTCTCCTCTTAGATATTTTACTATTAAACAATCAGAAAAACTCAAATCTAAGATAGGCTCAGAAAATGTAATAGTTGAATATGCAATGAGATACGGAAATCCAAGTATTAAAAATACAATTATAAAACTTCAAAAAGCTGGTTGCGAAAATTTAATAGTTCTACCATTATATCCACAATACGCCGCAGCAACAACCGCTACAGTATGTGATGAAGTTTATAGAACGTTGATGCAAATGAGATGGCAGCCAAATTTACAAATAATACCTCACTACGAATCTGAACCATTGTATATTAACGCTTTAGTAAATAGTTTGAACAATAAAGTAGAAAACATTAAATGGACACCAGACTTAGTAATTGCTTCATATCATGGCATACCTAAAAAATATTTTGAAAAAGGTGACCCCTATCATTGCTATTGTTTAAAGACAACAAGATTACTTTCAGAGAAATTTAAAAGTATACCCATAACAACTACTTTTCAGTCTAGATTTGGACCACAAGAATGGTTGCAACCTTACACTGACAAAACACTAGAGAGCTTACCTAAAGAGGGAAAAAAGAATATATTAGTAATTTGTCCAGGTTTTTCTTCTGATTGTGTTGAAACTCTTGAAGAAATATCAATACAGGGAAAAGATAGTTTCATAAAATCAGGTGGTCTTAACTTTGATACTGTGCCATGTCTTAATGATAATGCTGATCAAATTAATTTATTAGAACATTTAGTTTCAAAATATTTATAATTTATGAATTCATATTTAATATTTAAATCACTTCATCTAATAGCAGTAATATCTTGGATGGCAGGACTTTTATATCTTCCAAGAATTTTCGTATATCACGTTGAAAATTATGAAAAAATTGAAGCTAGGCGAATTTTTGAAACCATGGAAAGAAAGCTATATAATTATATTATGAGACCAGCGATGCTTACGTCTTGGATTTTTGGTATTTTGTTAATACATTTTAATGGATTAGAGGTTGTCACTCATTTGTGGTTACAAGTAAAACTAGCTCTTGTTGTTTTATTAACAGCTTACCATGAATATTTAGGAAAATGCTTAAGGGATCTAAAATTGGGGAATAATAATAAATCTACTAAATTTTTCAGAATTATTAATGAAGTTCCTACAATAATATTAATTATTATTATTTTTATTGTGGTTTTTAAGCCAATCTAGGGTTGTAATTTTTAAAATAATATATATATTCTATTTCTCTAACATCTAATAAACTCCCCTAAACTTATGAATATACAAGATCTTAAACAAAAAAGCTCAGAACAATTAATCGAAGAAGCTGAAAAGCTGGGTATTGAAAATGCAAGCACTTTAAAAAGACAGGAAATATATTTTGCTATTTTAAAAAAACTTGCAGAAAAAGGAGAAGAAATAACCGGAGGAGGAGTTCTTCAACTTTTGCAGGATGGCTTTGGTTTTTTAAGAGCGATGGAGTCTAACTATCTTCCGGGAGCTGATGATATTTATATTAGCCCAAATCAGATTAGGAAATTTGGTCTAAGAACTGGAGATACTGTTGAGGGTCCCATAAGAGCTCCAAAAGAGGGAGAAAGATATTTTGCTCTATTACAAGTAAATAAAAT
>CACFUX010000026.1 GCA_902569615.1 uncultured Pelagibacteraceae bacterium
TGTTATAAATTTATTATCAGGCCAAAAAATTGTTAGGGAACACACAAATCTAGCTGTCGGTTTATTTTTTTTCCAATTTATTTTTTTTTTTTTAAGTTGATTAAAAACTTTTTTTATCGCTAAATTAAAATTACTTTTTTTTCCTCCCCATCTAGCCGAATAAATTCCAGGAAGTTTATTTAAAATATCAATTTCAAGACCAGAGTCATCTGCCATACAAATCATGCCTGTTTTTTTTGAGAAGTATTTTGCTTTTAATAAAGAGTTTTCATCAAAAGTTCTGCCATTTTCGTTTGGGCTATCTAAACTATAATCCCTGGGAGTTGAAATTTTTAAATTTTTAGGCAATAAAGCTCTTATTTCCTTTATTTTACCTTGGTTATTTGATCCTACAAATAAATTTAATATTTTTTCTTTTTTCATCTAGAAATTATAGTTTTTCTTACCATATAGAATGTTATGGACAAAGAAGAAAACAAAAATCTTGAAACTGAAAATAAAGAAGAAAACAAAAGTCACAGCAAAGATAATGTAGAAATATCTACTGAAGCAGATTTAACTCCAGAAGATAACATAAAAGAATTAGAAGATAAACTTGCAAGAGCATATGCTGAGATTGAAAATCAGAGAAGAAGATTTGAAAAAGAAAAAGATGACGCATTTGATTATGGAGGATTTTCATTAGCTCGGGAAACTTTGAATTTAATTGACAATTTAGAAAGATCTAAAGACGCTTTAAATAATGATGAAAAATTAGAAAATTCTGAGGCACTAAAAAAAACCTTAGAACATTTAAATATTATTCAGCAAGATATGATAAAAATACTTAAAAAAAATAACATTGAAGAAATTAAATCTATAAATCAAAAACTAGATCCTAATCTTCATCAGACAATGATGGAAATTGAAGATGATAGTAAAGAACCTGGAACGGTAGTACAGGAAATTCAAAAAGGATTTTTGATGAAAGATCGATTGTTAAGACCATCTCTTGTAGCAGTTTCTAAAAAATCAAATAGTAGTGAAGATAATAAAAAAACTGATAAAAAAAGTGAGGAAAATCAATCAAAAACTACGAAAAAATAGTTTTGTGTAGAACTTGTAGATTAAAAAATAACACATATATAAAGGATCAATTATGAGCAAAGTTATAGGAATAGATTTAGGAACAACTAATTCATGTGTTTCCATTATGGAAGGAACGCAGCCTAAGGTTTTAGAAAATGCTGAGGGAGCAAGAACTACTCCTTCTGTTGTTGCATTTACAGAATCTGACGAAAAATTAGTAGGTCAGCCAGCTAAAAGACAAGCAGTAACCAATCCTGAAAATACAATATTTGCAGTTAAAAGATTAATTGGAAGAAATTTTGAAGACCAAACAGTTAAAAAAGATATAGATGCAGCTCCCTTCAAAATTATAAATTCTGAGAAAGGAGATGCTTGGATCGAGGCTCAAGGAAAAAAATATTCACCTTCTCAAATCTCAGCATTTGTTTTGCAAAAAATGAAAGAAACAGCTGAAAAATATCTTGGGCAAGCAGTAACTAAAGCAGTAATAACTGTGCCAGCATATTTTAATGATGCTCAAAGACAAGCAACTAAGGATGCTGGAAAAATTGCTGGTTTAGAGGTTTTAAGAATTATAAATGAACCAACTGCAGCTTCTTTGGCATATGGTTTGGATAAAAAGCAAAGTAAAAAAATTGCAGTTTACGATCTTGGTGGAGGAACTTTTGACGTTTCCATTTTAGAACTTGGTGATGGTGTTTTTGAAGTTAAATCTACTAACGGTGACACGTTTTTAGGTGGTGAGGATTTTGATAATACAATTGTAGAATATCTATTAAGTGAGTTTAAAAAAGAAAATGGTATTGATCTTAAATCAGATAAACTTGCTCTTCAAAGATTAAAAGAAGCGGCTGAAAAAGCAAAAATTGAATTATCATCAGCAACACAAACTGAAATAAATTTACCTTTTATTACTGCTGATAAAACTGGTCCTAAACATATTAATTTAAAAATGACTAGAGCAAAATTAGAAGCGCTAGTTGAAGATCTAATTGGAAGAACAGTTCCACCTTGTAAAACCGCTCTTAAAGATGCAGGACTATCTGCAAGTGAGATTGATGAAATTATTTTGGTCGGTGGAATGACAAGAATGCCTAAAGTGATTGAAGAAGTTAAAAACTTTTTTGGTAAAGAACCAAATAAAAGTGTAAATCCAGATGAAGTTGTTGCAATGGGTGCAGCTATTCAGGCTGGTGTTCTTCAAGGTGATGTTAAAGATGTATTATTGCTAGATGTTACTCCTTTATCCCTAGGAATTGAAACTCTTGGTGGTGTATCAACTAAGTTAATTGAAAAAAATACAACAATACCGACAAAAAAAAGCCAGGTATTTTCAACAGCTGAAGATAATCAACCTGCTGTATCAATAAGAGTACTACAAGGGGAAAGAGAAATGGCAACAGATAATAAGTTGCTTGGAAATTTTGAATTAGTAGGGATTGCACCTGCTCCTAGAGGCGTTCCTCAGGTTGAAGTAACTTTTGATATTGATGCAAATGGAATAGTGAATGTTTCTGCAAAAGATAAGGGAACTGGTAAAGAACAAAAAATTCAAATTCAAGCTTCAGGTGGATTAAGTGAAGAAGAAATTAATAAAATGGTTAAAGATGCCGAAGCAAATAAAGAAGCTGACAAAAAGAAAAGAGAGTCAGTAGATGCTAGAAATCAAGCAGATACTTTATTACATTCTACAGAAAAAAATTTAAAAGAACATGGAAGTAAAGTTTCAGATGCAGATAAAAAAGCAATTGAAACTGCATCTGCAAATTTAAGAAATTCATTAAAAGGCTCTGATAATGAAGACATCAAGAAAAAAACACAAGACTTAGTTCAGGCTTCAATGAAATTAGGAGAAGCTATTTATAAATCTCAGCAAGGCAATAAACCAAGTGATGCTCCTAAAGATGCGAAGATGAAAGAAGAAGGAAAAAAAGACGAAAATGTTGTTGATGCAGACTTTGAAGAAGTAAAAGACGAAAATAAAGAAAAAAGCGCCTAAGCTAACAACTGTTTGTCTAATTAGTTATGGCAAAAAGAGATTATTATGAAGTCTTGGGTGTAAATAAAAGTGCTTCTCCTGATCAAATAAAATCAGCTTATAGAAAATTAGCTGTCAAATATCATCCTGACAAAAATAAAGACGACAAAGCAGCTGAAGAAAAGTTTAAAGAGGCATCTGAAGCTTATCATATTTTATCTAATTCTGAGCGGAAACAAAGTTATGATAACTTTGGCCATGCAGCTTTTGAAAATGGTGGAGGAGGAAGAGGTGGTTTTGGAAACTTTGACTTTTCTAGTTCGTTTTCAGATATTTTTGAAGACTTTTTTGGAGAAGGTTTTGGAGGAGGAAGACGATCTCGAAGATCAAACAATAGAGGTTCTGATCTTAGATATGACTTATCAATTACCTTGGAAGAAGCTTTTAATGGAAAGAAACAAGATATAAAATTTTCAACCTCTGAAAAATGCGATACTTGTAAAGGATCAGGTTCTAAACCAGGACATGATGCAGGTTCATGTTCTATGTGTGGAGGTCATGGTCAAGTTAGATCAAGCCAAGGATTTTTTACCGTTCAACAAACATGTCCTCAATGTTCAGGATCTGGTGAAGAAATAACAAATCCATGTACAAATTGTGGAGGGCAAGGAAAGAATCAAACATCAAAAAGACTTTCTGTTACGATTCCTAAAGGTGTAGATGATGGCACAAGAATTAGATTATCAGGCAAAGGTGAGGCGGGATCTAGAGGGGCAGGAAATGGCGACCTATATCTATTTATAAATGTCTATTCACATGATTTATTCAAAAGATCTGACGAAAATTTATTTTTTGAGTGTCCAGTTTCTATTGCAGACGCAGCATTAGGAACATCAATTGAGATACCAACAATTGATGGAGGAAAAGCCAAAATAAAAATTCCATCAGGAACTCAAAGTGGAAAACAATTTAGATTAAAAGGTAAAGGTATGCCTTATATGAGGGGAAATGGAGTTGGAGATCTTTATGTACAGGTTAATACTGAAGTTCCAGTTTCCTTGAATAGAGAACAAAAAGAATTACTTGAAAAATTTAGAGAAATTGAAAATGAAAAGTCAAACCCTAGTATTAAAAAATTCTTTCAAAAAGCTAAGAGTTTCTGGAAAAATTAGAAAATGGTATTGGAAGAAATTGTTCCAGCAATATCTTTAATAGCGGTTTTAATATTAGTTCTACCAGCATTTCTTAAGTCTAATTCAAAATTAAAACAGTTTTTAACAAATTTATCTATTTGGACTATAATTGTTTTAGTAGTTATGATACTTTTATATCTTATCATAAGATGAAAAAAATTAATTTAGCTATCACCGGATGTATGGGTAGAATGGGCCAACAGATTATTAAATCTGCAAGATCTGATAAAAATTTTAAATTAGTTGCTCTTACTGAAAATAGAATAATTAGTAAAAAAATTGCGGGAATAAAACCTTGCTTAAATACTTCTGAAGTATTCAAAAAAGCTAATTTGATTATAGATTTTACAGTTCCTAAATGTACACTTGAGGTTTTGCAGATTGCTTCAAAATTAAAAAAAAGAGTTGTTATTGGAACAACTGGATTTTCAAAAAAAGAAGAAAATTTAATAAAAAAATATTCTAAAAAAATACCTATACTAAGAGCTGGAAATATGAGCTTAGGTATAAATTTATTAATGTATTTAACTGAAATAACATCAAAATCTTTAGGAAATAATTTTTTTAGTAAAGTTTTTGAAATTCATCATAAACACAAAAAAGATCACCCTTCGGGAACGGCATTAATGTTAGGAAAGGGTATAGCTGTTGGAAAAAATAAGGATTTTTATAAATTAATTGGAAAAAAATATTTAAACAAAAAATCTTTTCCTTACGGAAAAAAAATTAATTTTAATTCATTGAGAAAAGGAGAAGTTATAGGCGAACATGAAGTAGCTTTTTCAAGCGGTAAAGAAATAATTACATTAAATCATGAAGCATTTGATCGATCTCTTTATTCAGAAGGAGCATTTACAGCAGCTAAATGGTTAATGAAAAAAAAACCTGGTCTTTATTCTATGAGAGATGTTTTGAATTTTAAATGAATGAAGTGCAAAGATCTAAAGTAATATTAAAATTATTAAATAATATTTATCCAAGTACTCCAATTCCTTTAAAGCATAAAAATAAATTTACTCTCTTAATTTCCGTTTTACTCTCTGCTCAAACAACAGACGTTAATGTAAATAATGTTACAAAGAATATATATCCTAAATACTATAAACCAGAACACTTTGTAAAATTAGGAAGAAAGAAAATTGAAAAATTAATTAAAAGTATAGGTATTTTTAGAATTAAAGCTAAAAGTATTTATTTTCTATCAAAGCAATTAATTGAAAAACATAAAGGAAAAGTTCCAGAAACTTTTGTAGAATTAGAAGAACTTCCTGGTGTAGGTCATAAAACTGCTAGTGTAGTAATGTCACAGGGATTTGGCCACCCAGCGTTTCCAGTGGATACGCATATTCATAGATTAGCACAAAGATGGGGTTTAAGTAATGGTGATAATGTTGTTCAAACTGAAAAAGATTTGAAAAGATTATTTCCTAAAAGATTTTGGAATAAACTTCACCTTCAAATAATTTATTATGGAAGAGAGTACTGTAAGGCTAGAGAATGTTATGGTTTAACTTGTAAAATTTGTACTACTTGTTATCCTAATAGAAAATCAGCAATTAAAACAAAGAAAGCTTAATTATGAAAATTTTAGGAATAGGAAATGCGATTGTAGACGTTATATGTAAAGTAGATGACAATTTTATTACACAAAATGGCTTAACTAAAAGCACAATGAAGTTAATTTTTGATGAAAATGAATTTAAAAAATTATTAACTAATCTTAAAATAGAAAAAACTGTCTCTGGGGGATCAGTTGCAAATTCAATTGTTGGAATATCTCAGCTAGGTAACAAGGTAGGATTTATAGGAAAGGTATCTGATGATGATTTGGGAAGTAAATATGAAGATGGATTGAAAAAAGAAAATGTAGAATACTTTTACTCTAAAAAAAAAGAAGAGTTGCCGACTGGCACATGTTTAATTTTAGTTACACCAGATTCTGAAAGAACTATGTGTACATTTTTAGGTACTGCAGGAAAAATTAATGAGAGTGACGTTGATTCTAATGCGATAAAGAGTAGTGAAATAATATTTCTTGAAGGATATTTGTGGGATGAAGGTGAGCCAAAAAAAGCATTTGATAAAGCAATAAATAGTGCAAATAAAGTTGCAATGTCATTATCAGATCAATTTTGTGTTGATAGACATAAATCTCATTTTTTAGATTTAGTTAAAAATAAATTAGATATAACGTTTGCAAATGAGCAGGAAATTATCTCATTAATTGATGCTAAAAGTTTTGATGAAGTAATAAACTTTTCAAAACAACTTGGTAAATTAATTGTAGTTACCCGTGGTGAAAGTGGTGCGATTGCTATTAAAGGAGAAGAAGTTTTTGAATGTGGCATTCAAAAAAGTCTTAAGATAGTCGATTTGACAGGTGCAGGAGACTTATTTGCAGCTGGTTTTTTACACGGACATGTAAATAATTTATCAATTAAAGAATGTTTAGAAAAAGGTACTGAAATGTCTTCAAAAGTTATTCAACAAATTGGTGCTAGATTGTAAATTTATTTCTTACGTCTTTTAAAGCTACCTTTACCCTTTTTCGGCTTAACTATTTTTTGCTTAAATTTTTTTGAAAATAAATCTTTAGCAATAAAATTTCTTTTTTTTTTCAAATTGAATAGCCTGCTTTTAAACTTTTAATAAAATTACTGTCATTAAATTTTTCTAA
>CACFUX010000027.1 GCA_902569615.1 uncultured Pelagibacteraceae bacterium
TAAATATATCTTCTGCTTTTTGAACAATTTTTGCTCCAGCAGTTTCATATTGTTCATTATCAAAACCAGCTTCAAAACCACCGTTGTTTTCAACTAAAACTTCGTGTCCATTTGATATTAATGATTTAACGCTATCTGGAGTAAGTCCTATTCGATTTTCTTGAGGCTTAATTTCTTTTGGAACTCCAATTTTCATTAAGAACTAATTTTTTTTAGATTTAGCGTAATTATTTATTCCAACTCTAAGTTTATCAATTATTTCGTCGATATGTTTTTTTTCAGAAATAAACATTGGAGCAATGATCAAACAATCTCCAGTGGCTTTAAAATTTACACCTGCTTCATAACAATGTTTAAAACATGTAAAACCTGCTACTCCTGGTTTTTTATCCATCTTCATATCAATTCCACCCATCATTCCATACCCTCTTATATTTTCAATTACATCAATATCTTTTAAAGAGAATAGTGCTTCTTGAAAATAAGGAGCCAATTCTTTTGATTTTTTAAATATATCTTCTTTTTCAAATATATCTTGTACAGCAAGTGCTGCTGCAACAGATATTGGAATACCTGAGTAAGTATATCCATGAAATAGTTCGATTGTTCCTTTTGGAGAGTTATCTACAATTGCATCATAAATTTCTTCTTTACATGCTACAACTCCCATTGGAACAATTCCATTTGTTGTAGCTTTAGCCATAGTCATAAGATCAGGTGTTACACCAAATTCTTGTGCACCAAATGCTGATCCCATTCTTCCCCATCCAGTTATCACTTCATCAAATATTAAAAGTATCCCATGTTTGTCACAAATTTCTCTTAATCTTTGTAAATAACCTTTTGGAGGAACAAGTGTACCCGTAGAACCAGCTACTGGCTCAACAATACATGCTGCAATATTTTCTGAACCAAAATTTGTACAAATTCTCTCTAGATCATTTGCTATTTCTGCACCCGTTTCTGGCTGTCCTGAAATAAATTTATGCTCTGGTAAGTGAGTATGTCTCATATGAACAACTCCAGGCATTAACACACTTGCAAATGTTTTAACATTGTTAACCATTCCTCCTACTGAAGTGGCTCCAATATTCATTCCATGATACGCTCTTTCTCTTCCAACAAATCTAAACCTTTGTCCTTCACCTCTAGCTTTATGATAAGCAATGGCAATTTTAATTGCAGTTTCAACTGCTGTAGATCCACAAATAGTATAAAAAATTCTATTTAAGTTACCTGGTGTGTGTTTCGAAATTCTTGTTGCAAGTTCAAAAGATCCACCAAAACCCTGTTGGAACGGTTGACAATAATCTAAAGTTTCTAATTGCTTAGTTATAGCATTTATAATTTCTTTTCTTCCATGTCCTAAAGGGTTACAAAACAATCCAGAACTAGCATCAATTAAAGTTTGTCCTTGATGGTTTTTCATGTAAACACCTTTTGCTTCTGTTATTAGTCTTGGTTTTTCTTTAAAATCTTTATTGGATGTAAAAGGCATCCAATGTTCATTTAAAGAATTAGGCATCTTAAATTTATTTTCTGAACTCATAATTTTTTAAATTTTTGTAATTTTAATTATTTAATTTCATAGACTAATTTTTTAAAGCTCTCCATAAAAATCGTATTTTAAACGATACACTTGTGAGTTGTATATAGTTTATTACATCGCAGGGATATAATAAACTATCATTTACAAGTCCCTTATTTTCTAATTAAATTAGCTTTTTAAATTTAAAAAAAGAGGAGATTAAATGAAAAAAATAATTAGTTTTATTTTAGGAACTATTGTTGCTCTTAATTTATCAGTTTCAGTTGCTAATGCTGCTGCAAATGAAGTTAGAGTTGCATTTTTCTTAGAATGGGCAACTCCAAATCAAGAAGCAAAAGTTAAAAAGACTTTTGATAAAGCTTTGGGTGTGCCAGTAAAATGGACTAACTTTGCAACTGGTGGTGAAATGACTGAGGCTATGTTGTCAGGAGATATCGATATTTCTTACTCACAAGGTTTAACACCTTTCGTAAACGCTGTTAACGCTAAAGCGCCTATTAAGCTTGTTGATATTGCAGTTATTTACGGAATGGGAGGAACAACTTGTGTTGCAGCTAAAGGTATAGATAAAGGAAACGCAGCATCTAAATTAGATGGTCAAAAAGTTGCTGTTCCTTTAGGAACTATGGCTGACTATGTTTTTAAAGAAACAATGAGAGTTGTAGGAGCTGATATTTCTAAAATGAAAGTTGTTGATATGAACCCAGAAGATGGATCTGCAGCATTTGTTAACGGTGACGTTGCAATGGCTTGTTTATTCGGTGGTAAATCTATTAAAGCAGCTAAAGAAAAAGGTGCTTCATTACTAACTGTTAAAGAAGCTCAAGATGCTGGTATTGCTGGTATTGATATTACTTCAGTAACTAACAAATTCCTAAAAGAGAACCCTGGAATGGTTAGAACTTTCGTTGAAGTAACTCACGAAGCAAACGCAAGATACAATGCAGGAAATTCTGACATGAACGTAATTGCTAAAGATGCAGCTATGGATCTTGCTGGAACTAAGAAGCAAATGGGTGGATTTGAATTCCCTAATGCAGCAACTATGAAATCTAAGTATTTAAACGATGGTGGAATACTTATGACTTACCTAAGTGTTATGGGTAATATGTTTGCTACATCTGAAAACCCTGCTCTTAAAGATTACTCGAAAGTAGTAGATACTAATTTCCTTCCGTAATCTAAGAGTTGAAAATAAAATATTAAATAGGCGCCAATTATTAAATTGGTGCCTATTTTTTTAACAAAATTTCTAATATAAAGTCGTATTATTATGAGTGATTTAGTATCTCAAAACTTAAATATGATTTTTAAATCTCCTAAGGGAGAAACTGTTCATGCTTTAAAGGATATTAGTTTCACATTAAGAAAAGGTGAACTTTTAACTGTACTTGGTCCCTCTGGTTGTGGAAAAACAACTTTACTAAATATTGCAGCAGGATTTTTACGTCCAACTTCTGGGAATATTACTCTTGGAGATAAAGAAATAAATGGCCCAGGAGTGGAAAGAGGAATGGTATTTCAACAAGGTGCTTTATTCGAATGGTTAACAGTTGCAGAAAATGTAAACTTTGGTCTACGAATGAAAAAAGAAGATCCAAACAAAACTGCAGAAAAAGTTGAAGAATGGCTTGATATTGTTGGGTTAAAAGGTTTCGGAAATACTCCTACATATCAATTATCTGGAGGTATGCAACAAAGAGTTGCTCTTGCAAGATGTTTAATCAATGATCCAGATTTAATATTAATGGATGAACCATTAGGTGCTCTAGATGCATTAACGAGAGAAAAAATGCAGTCTCTAGTTTTAAAAATTTGGAAAGAAACTGGTAAGACAATTATTTTAATTACACACTCAGTTGAAGAAGCATTGTTATTAGGTGAAAGAGTTTATGTTATGGCTCCACGACCTGGAAGAATTCATAAAGAATATAAACTTCCTTTTGCAAATATGGGTTTAAAGGAAGATTTAAGAGAAATAAAAAATAATAAAGAATTTGTATCAAAAAGAGAAGAAATCCTATCGATGATTTGGGATATGGAAGAAGAAATTATGGGTAAAGAAAATTAAAATGGTTACTGGAATTATTACTTTTCTGATTATTTTTGCTGTTATTGGATCAATTTTATATGGGCAAAGATTAATCAAAACTGAAAAAACTGATGCAGTTTTTGGTAATCCTGAAAGAGCAAAAGGTGGGGTTCATTGGGTTATAGTTGGTTCGAGTTTTCTTTTATTGTCATGGCTTTATTATTCATGGGATATTGCAAAAGCTTTTTATCCAAAATCTGCGAATGAACTTTGTCAAGTTGCAAAAGTTAATGAATCGTTATTGTCATTAAAATATCTTTTCCCAATTGAAGAAAGACAACATAAAAGTACAGCTTTAATTAAAAGAGAAAATATCAATATAGAAAACAAAATAATAATTATTCAAAATTCTACTGAGTTAAAAAATAAAGATAAAGAGCTATTTGTAAAATTGCTTAATAAAACAAAAAAAACTATACCCTTGCTAACTGATGAAAGACTTTTAGAAAATGAAACAAAGAATAAAATTAAAGATTTAACAAATAGAATTACTTGGTTAACAGAAGACTTCCAAAAAGTAAGCTATCCACCAATTAAAAGTATAGATGAAGAAAATAAAAGAATAGAAGCACTAAAAAAGCAGCTTGGTTGGGGTGCAACAGGAATGGAGGTCCCTCCTCTGCCAGAAAGTAAAAAAGGTTTAAAATTTCACTCAGCTGCTCAAGAATTAAATGAAATTAGTGATGAATTCTTTGCATTAAGGAATCACAATCCAGAATATTTAAAATTATTAAAAGAAATTAGGGAAGAAATTAAGAAATATAAAGACGGTTTGGATGATAGCCAAGAATTAGAAATGACTTTTATCAAAGAAATTAAAAAACTTGGACAAAGAATTGAGTATGAAAGTGTTTTCCCTCCAAAAGCATTAGATGAAATGGAAAAATCAATTAGAGAATTTGATGTTGTCCAAAAAAATGAACAAGGAAACTTAATTTATATAGATATGTTTTTATTTCCTGCTGGAACTATCGTTGCTAGTGGTCCAACATGTGCAGAAGATGGACCTGGAAGATGGCTTCCAAAACCATCAGATACTTTTAGAATATTTGGAGATCTTTTAAAACCAAGTGTTGGATTTAAAATGATTCCAATGATTTGGTACGAAATGATGGGAGTAAATAGGATAGTTGGTTTTATGCTACCTGATTGGATAGCAGATTTAATGCCTGGAAAATATCCTGTTCATAGCCCAGATGGAACTGTTAAACCTAATTTTAAAAGTAAGGTACTTGATATTGTAACAGGTGAGTTTGATGCATTTAAAATTCCTGTTCCAACAGGTCATATATGGGATTCTTTTTTAAGAGTATTTTTAGGATTAACGCTTGGTATTATTCTTGGTGTTCCATTAGGATTATTTATGGGTCTTAATAGATTTGCTAAAGGATTTTTTGATCCATTAGTTGAACTTTACAGGCCAGTTCCCCCTCTTGCATGGGCTCCATTGGTAATTACAGTTTTTGGAATTGATAACCTAGGAAAAGTATTTTTATTATTTATGGTTTCTTTTTCTATTATGATTATTTCTGCAAGAGCTGGTGCATCTGGAACTCAACTTTCTAAAATTCATGCCGCACACTCCTTAGGGGCTTCAAGGTGGCAAATATTAAGAGAAGTTATATTTCCAAACTCTCTACCTGAAATATTAACAGGTGTTAGAGTTGCTGTTGGTATGTGTTGGGGAACTTTAGTTGCTGCCGAATTTTTAGCAGGTACTTCAGGTATTGGATTTGTTGAGAACGTTGCAAGAAAATATATGCAATATGAGGTTATTTGGATAACTATATTTGTGATGGGAATGCTAGGTTTGTTATTTGATGTTACGATTAGAAAAATAATAGACAAAACAATTCCTTGGCGTGGCAAGGGTTAAAAGTGCATCAAAAGATTTTAAAAAATAAAATCATAAAAATTTTTAAAAAACATAAATTAAGTAATGAACATGCTTTAATATGTGCTAATGCTTTAATTAATGCAGAGTTAGTTGGTGCACCTACACATGGGTTATCTAGATTAAAAATGTATTGTGATCGAATAAACAAAAAAGTAATTAATCCAAAACCAAAAATTAAAATTAAAAAAATTTCTCAATCTATAAGTCAAATAGATGCTAATAATAGTATTGGTTTTGTAGCAGCAGACATCGGAATAAAACAAGCAATTAAAAATGCAAAAAAAACTGGAATAGGTTTAGTTGGAATTAAAAATAGTGGTCACTATGGTCTATCAGGTTATTATGCAGAACAAGCTGTAAAAAAAAACTTAATAGTTTTTTGTTTTACAAATGCACCTCCAGCAATAGCGCCTCACGGAGCAAAAAAAAGTTTATTTGGAACAAACCCAATTTGCTTTGGAACGCCCACGTCATCAAAAATTCCTTTTATACTAGATACATCCGTTTCAGTAATTAATAGAGGTAAAATAAGATTTGCAGCAAGAAATGGAAAAAAAATACCAAAAGGTGTTGCTTTAGATAAATTTGGTAAACCAACTACAGATGCTAAAAAAGCGTTGAAGGGTGTTCAATTGCCTATAGCGGGTTTTAGAGGTTCAGGACTTGCGTGGATGGTCGATATATTAAGTGGTGTCTTTACTGGTGGAAATCATGGAGGTAAAGTAAAAGATCCTTTTGATGATTTCTCTGGTCCACAAAATATTGGTCACTTATTTTTTATTATGAAACCTAATCTTTTTGTTGGCAATTATAGCGAAAGAATAAAGGAAAATATTAAAAGAATTAAAAGATTACCAAAAATAAAAGGTGTAAAGGAAATTTTGTATCCAGGCCAAAATAAAGAAAGAAGATATAAAAAAAATCTTAATAAACAAATAAGTATTACAGCAAACATTGCTAAAGA
>CACFUX010000028.1 GCA_902569615.1 uncultured Pelagibacteraceae bacterium
TACATGCCCATGATACCTGAGGCAGTTATTGGCATGCTTGCATGCGCAAGAATTGGTGCAATTCATTCAGTTGTGTTTGGAGGGTTTGCTTCAAATGAATTAGCTAGTAGAATTGATGACAGTAAAGCAAAAATTTTACTAACAGCTTCTTGTGGTTTTGAACCAGGAAGAACAGTTCAATACAAGCCCCTAGTAGACGAAGCTCTTAAATTAGCAACTCACAAAATTGAAAAAACTATATTATTTCAAAGACCAGATAACAAAGTAAAATTAAATGCACCAAAAGAAATTAGTTGGGAAGAAGCTTTATCCAATGCAAAAAATGTTGATTGTGTAGAAATTAATTCAAATGATTTTGCATATATTTTATATACCTCAGGAACAACTGGTATTCCAAAAGGAATAGTAAGAGATGTTGGTGGACATATAGCTGCTCTCAAGTGGACAATGAAAAATATTTATAATATTGATGAGAATGATGTTTGGTGGTCAGCTAGTGATATTGGTTGGATAGTTGGTCATTCTTATATTGTCTATGCTCCACTATTTAAAGGTTGCACTACAGTTTTATTTGAAGGTAAACCAGTTGGTACTCCAGATGCTGGTGCTTTTTGGAAAATAATTTCAGACTATAAAGTAAAATCTTTATTTACTGCACCTACTGCTTTTAGAGCTATTAAAAAAGAAGATCCTGAAGGTAAATTTTTTTCAAAGTATGACCTCAGTTCATTTGAAAGTTTGTTTTTAGCTGGAGAAAGAGCAGATCCAGATACAATAAAATGGGCAGAGTCACTTTTAAAGGTTCCTGTAATTGATCACTGGTGGCAAACTGAGACTAGCTGGGCAATAAGTTCTAATTGTACAGGAATAGAAATGATGAAAACAAAATATGGTTCTGCTTGTAAAGCAGTTCCTGGATATGATGTAAAAGTTATAAAACCAGATCAAACTTTAGCTAAACCAAATGAAATGGGAGATATAGTAGTAAAACTACCTTTGCCTCCTGGAACTTTTCCAACTTTATGGAATGCAGATGAAAGATATAAAAAAACATATATGACTAACTATGAAGGATATTATCAAACCTATGATGCAGGTCATATAGATGATGATGGATATATTTGGATAATGTCTAGAACTGACGATATTATTAATGTTGCTGGTCATAGACTTTCAACAGGTGCAATAGAAGAAGTTTTATCAGAGCATCAATCAGTTGCTGAATGTGCAGTAATTGGAATTGCCGACAAATTAAAAGGACAATTACCAATTGGGTTAATTGCTCTGAAAGCTGGAGTACAAAAGGATAATCAGACTATATCAACGGAATGTATTAAAATGGTAAGAGATAAAGTTGGTCCTGTTGCAGCTTTTAAAATCGCAATAGTAGTTAAAAGATTACCAAAAACTCGATCAGGGAAAATTTTAAGAGGAACAGTTAGAAAAATTGCTGATAAAGAAGAATATAAAATGCCAGCAACAATTGATGATCCAGCAATTTTAGATGAAATAAAACAAGATTTAATAAATAATAATATTTTAAAATAATGACAAAAGCTTATTTTTTTATGTTTATAGCAATTTTTTGTGAAGTCGCGGGTACATTGCTTCTTCCTTCTACACAAAATTTTACTAAAATAATTCCAACTGCAATAGCAGCTACTTGTTATTTGTCAGCCTTATATTGTCTTACACATGTGCTACACAAAATTCCGATTGCTATTGTTTATGCAACTTGGAGTGGTTTAGGGATATTTACAATTGCAATATTTGGATATTTTTTCTTTAAACAAAGTCTTAGTTGGCAAGCAGTACTAGGATTATTTCTTATTGTGGCAGGTGTTGTTTTGGTAAATAGTTTTTCTTCTAGAGTTATTTAAATTTCATTGGTGTTCCGTCTGGTTCACCAATTATATTTCCATCTTTCATTTTAATCTTACCATTAATTATTGTTACAGTAGGAGTCCCTTTAAATTTATATCCATCAAATGGAGACCAACCACATTTGCTCTCAATTTTTTCATTTTTAATTTCAATTGTTTTATCCATATTAACAATTGTGAAATCCGCATCGTATCCTTCTTTGATAAATCCTTTATTTTTAATTCCAAAAATCTTAACTGGATTTTCACAAACAAGATTCATCAACTGATTTAATGATAATTTTCCATTATTAATATGATTAAGCATAACAGGCAAAAGAGTTTGTACTCCTGGCATACCGGATGGTGAGTTGGGATATTCTTTTTCTTTATTTACTTTTAAATGAGGTGCGTGGTCTGATCCAATAGTATCATTTAAATTATTTTTAACTGCATACCACAACCTATCGTAATGAGATTTGTCTCTTAAAGGAGGATTCATTTGAGCATAGGTACCAAGTTTATCATAACAATTGGGAGCATAAATTGTTAAATGTTGAGGAGTAATCTCAAATGTAATATTACCTTTATGTTGTGATAAAAAATCAATTTCTTCTTTTGTTGTTATATGAAGAACATGAGCTTTTTTGTCATATTTCTCAGCAATTCTGACAATTCGTCTCGTGGAAGACATTGCACACTCAACACTTCTCCAAATAGGATGGGAATGTACATCTCCATTTTTAATTAATTTTTTATTAATATTTAAAATCGCTTCATCTTCAGAATGAACGGCTACAACTTTTGAACTATTTTTAAACACCATATCTATATCGTCTTCATCAGCAACTAAAAGATTGCCAGTTGAAGATCCTGCGAACAGTTTAATTCCACAACATCCTTCAAGATTTTTTAAATCAGCTAATTCATTTGCATTATCAGCCGTTGCACCAAAATAAAAAGCGTAATTGCAATACATCCTATTTTTTGCGAGATCTAATTTTCTCTGAAATTCAGTCTTAGTAGATGTTGGAGGATTAGTATTAGGCATCTCAAACACACTGGTAATTCCTCCGACAATTGCAGCCCTACTTCCTGAATGAAGATCTTCTGTGTCGGTTGATCCTGGTTCTCTAAAATGGGTTTGTGTATCTATACATCCTGGTAAAACAATTTGTCCTTCAGCATTTACAATATCATTCGACTCATCTTTAATTTGGCCAATCTTTTGAATTTTACCATCTTTAATTGCTACATCGACATCTTTAAGTTCACCATTGATATAACACTTTCCATTTTTTATTATTAGATCTAACATTTTTTAGAAAAGTAACTATATTATAAATAGATTATATTCAATTATGAATAAAAAAAAAGTTTATATATTAGAGGATCGTGGAGTTCTATTTGTTCAAGGTCTAGATGCAAAAGAATTTTTGCAAAATATAATAACGAATGATATCAACAAAGTAAATGAAACCAATAGTTGCTTTGCTTCTCTTTTAACTCCTCAGGGAAAATATCTTTTCGATTTTTTAATCGTAAAACATAAAAATGGATATTTAATAGATTGTGAAAAACTTCAAACAGAAAATCTGTATAATCAATTAGATTTATACAAGCTTAGATCTAAAGTTGAGATACTTAATTTAAGTAATGAGTTTGTTGTTGCTGCTATAAGTTACGAAAAATTTTTAGAATTTGATGGGGCCAAAAATATACAAGGACTAACAATAAAATACAGAGAAGATCCTATTTTTTTAGATCCAAGAAAAAAAGAATTAGGAGCAAGAATAATTATTAATTTAGAAAAATTATATTTATCTCTAAAAAAACTTGATTTAAATGCATCAAATATAGATGATTATTATAAATTTAGTCATGAAATTGGAATTGCCCAAAAAAATACAGATCAACTAAAAAATAAAATATTCGGTATTGAGTGTAATTTTGAAGAATTAAATGGAATAGATTTTAAAAAAGGTTGTTATGTTGGGCAAGAAAATACAGCAAGAATTAAACTTAAAAATAAAATGTCTAAAAGACTATTTCCAATAGAATTAGTTAAGGGTCAAATAGAAGATGATATAATTAAATATAATAACAATGAAATTGGTAGAATTTTAATAAAAAATAAATTTCCGTTTGCATCAATTAAATATTTGAATGAAAATTTTGACATTAAAAAAGAATTTAAATGTGGCAATGCAACTGTAAAAGTAATCAAGCCTAGTTGGATTAAATAAATTTATTTTACAAAAATTTACTTAAATCAGGTTTAAAATAATTTGGACCCTTCATTACTTTTCCAGTTTCATGGTAAATTGGTTTTCCATCAGATCCTAATTTGCTCATATTTGACTCTTGAACTTCATGAAAACATTTATCTAAATTTATTCCAAAAGCATGGCCTGCACCATAGGCAACATATAAAATGTCCGTCAAAGCGTCCGCTACCTCTAAAATATCATTATCTTTTATTGCTTTTTTTAATTCCTCCAATTCTTCATTGATTAGGCTTATTCTAAGTTGATTGATTTTTTCATTACTAAGCTCTGCTTTAGTCTTAACTTCCTGACCAAAAGTTTTCATAAAGACACCTACTTTTTCAAAATTTGTCATATTGCTCCTAAAACTAATTCTTATGTGATTACTATTTTTTTTTAATTATTTAATGTATAACAGATAAGGCGTTTAACCTATTTTTAATTATGAAAAAAAGAAAAGAATTTGATAGTATTGGATACATTGATGTTCCAAATGATAAATATTGGGGCGCTTCTACTCAAAGATCAAAAAAATATTTTGATATTGGAGAGATTTTTGTAAAAAAAATTTTAATTAAATCAATAGCAATTATAAAAAAAGCTGCAGCTACAGTTCACCAAAAAGATAAACAAATCCCAAGCAATATTACCAGGGCAATTGTGAAATCATCGAATGAGATAATACAAGGAAAATTGGATGAACATTTTCCATTAAAAGTTTGGCAAACAGGTTCGGGTACTCAAACTAATATGAATGTAAATGAGGTTATTGCTAATAGAGCCATTGAAATTTTAAGGGGAAGAAAAGGTACAAAAAGACCAGTTCATCCTAACGACCATGTAAATAAGTCTCAATCGACAAATGATGTATTTCCTACAGCGATGCATATTGCTATTGCATTGGAAACAAAAAAAAAACTATTACCATCTTTAATATTATTAAACAAAGAGCTTAAAAAAAAAACAAGTAAGTTTAGAAGTATTATTAAAGTGGGTAGAACTCACTTACAAGATGCCACTCCTCTTTCCTTGGGACAAGAATTTTCAGGTTACAACTCTCAACTAGAAAATTGTATTTCTAGAATAAAAAAAGGATTAGATGAAATATATAATCTTGCACAAGGGGGTACTGCTGTTGGAACTGGAATAAATAGTAAAAAAAATTTTGATAAAAAAATAATTAAAGAAATTAGAAAAATTACAAAAATTCCTTTTAGGCCAAACAAAAATAAATTTGCAGCTTTAGCGGCACATGATGAAATAGTTAATTTTTCAGGAACATTAAATACAACAGCTGTATGCTTAATGAAAATTGCAAATGATATTAGATTTCTTGGGTCTGGGCCTAGAGCAGGTTATGGAGAACTAATTCTACCAGCAAATGAACCTGGCTCTTCTATAATGCCAGGAAAAGTAAATCCAACTCAGTCTGAGGCTGTGACAATGGTTTGTGTGAAAGTAATTGGAAATCACAACGGAATAACTATGGCTGGTTCACATGGACATTTTGAATTAAACGTATTCAAACCTCTAATCGCTCACAACATTTTACAATCAATAGATTTATTAAGTGATAGTTCAAAAAATTTTGCACTTTATTGTATAAGAGGGTTAAAAGCGGACGAGAAAAAAATAAAACAGCATTTGGAAAATTCACTAATGATGGTAACTGCTTTAGCACCTTATATAGGATATGATAATGCAGCAAAAATTGCAAAAAATGCATTAAAAAATAATACAAATTTAAAAGAAGAAGCTCTAAAAACTAAGTTAATATCATCCAAAGAGTACGATAAAATTGTCGATCCAAAAAAAATGATCAGTCCAAATTAATTTTTGAAAATTCTTTTGAAACTAAGTTTTTAAATTGTTGTACGTTATTAATTTCTTGAAAATATAATTCATCACTTTTAGTTTCAACAAAGTTAATATTAGATAAATAATAAACAGAATCATCAACATTATATTCAACTTCAAAAAAAACTTTTTCTAGATCAATTCTATTTTTTTTTGATATTTGAAATCTTTTGAAGAATTGGTCTAAGTCATCAATTTCAAATTTAACTTTAGACTTAATTAATAATTTTTGATTTTTTTCAATAAAAACTGGATCTGAAAAATTAATTTTTCCTATTTTTCTTAAATATAAACTTGTATCTTTTAAATTAATTTTTCCCTCATTAAACCTAATATTTAAAATTAAATTTTTGAATAATCTATTATTTATTTTTTCAAAGTTGAGTAAGAATAAACCATTAAAGGATAAATTAGAAGATTGTT
>CACFUX010000029.1 GCA_902569615.1 uncultured Pelagibacteraceae bacterium
AACAAAATAAAATATAATACAAATTACAAACCAAACCAATATCAACATTACTTATTTTTTTTTATCTCTCTTTTTTGCTTCCTTTTTTCCTTAAATGAAAGTTTAGCTTTTTTCATAACACTCGAGTCTTTAAATGACTTACCACTATATCTTTTAGACATAAATTAAGTTATATTTTTTGGGTCAGGCATTCCAACTTTATTATAACCAGCGTCTACATAGTGAATTTCACCAGTTACACCGCCTCCAAGTTCACTCAATAAATATAAAGCTGAATTTCCAACATCATTAATATCTACATTTCTTTTTAAAAATGAGTGATCCTCATTCCATTTATACAAGAATTTTGCATCCCCAATTGCTGAAGCCGCTAGAGTTTTAATAGGTCCAGCACTTATTGCATTGACTCTAATTCCTTTTGAACCTAGATCTCTTGCTAGGTATTTAACACTTGCCTCAAGTGCAGATTTACAAACACCCATTACATTATAATTTGGAATAGCTTTATTAGACTCGTAGGTTAAAGTAAGCATGCTTCCACCTATGTTCATTATTTTAGAAGCTTCCTTTGCAACTTCTGTAAAGGAAAAACATGAAATCAACATACTTCTCAAAAAATTTTCTCTAGTAGTATTTAAATATTCACCAGATAATTCTGATTTGTCAGAAAATGCTACAGCATGTACAACAAAATCAATTTGACCCCATTTTGATTTTATATCCTCAAAAAGTTTTATCACTTCATCTTTTTTTTCAACATCACAACTAAATGTTACATTTGAATTTAATTTCTCTGCCAAAGGAATGACTCTCTTTTTTAAAGCGTCTCCAAGATAGGTAAATGCTAATTCTGCTCCAGATTCTGATAATTTTTGTGAAATACCCCAAGCAATAGATCTTTCATTGGCAACACCCATGATTAATCCTTTTTTACCCTTCATCAAACTCATTAATTAAACCTTTTCAAATACTAATGTTGCGTTAGTTCCACCAAAACCAAAACTATTTGACATAATAGAATTTAAATTTATATCTTTTTCAACTTTAGTAACTATTGGAAACTTTTTAGCCTCATCGTCCATATCTGTTATATTTATAGAAGCGGAGATAAAATTATTTTTCATCATAATTAAACTATAAATTGCCTCATGTACCGAAGTAGCTCCTAATGAGTGACCTGAAAGTGACTTTGTTGAACTTATTTTTGGAACAGAATCTTTAAATACTTCTCCAACTGCTTTTAGTTCAGTTATATCTCCAACTGGAGTTGAAGTTCCATGAGTATTTAAATAATCAATTTTATTTTTTGCTGTATTTAGAGCCATTTTCATACATCTAACTGCTCCTTCACCAGAAGGCGCCACCATATCGTATCCATCAGAAGTTGCTCCATAACCGGTCAATTCAGCATAAATTTTTGCACCTCTCACTTTTGCATGCTCATACTCTTCTAAAACTAAGACACCTCCTCCTCCTGATATTACAAATCCATCTCTTGTCTTATCATATGGTCTTGATGCTTTTTCTGGAGTATCATTATATTTTGATGACAAAGCTGTCATTGCATCAAACATTGCTGACATTGCAAAATGAACTTCATCACTACCACCAGCAAATATAATTTTTTGTTTTCCAAGCTGTATTAGCTCCATCGCATTACCAATACAATGTCCACTTGTCGCACAAGCAGAACTAATTGTATAGTTAACACCTTTAATTTTAAATGGCACTGCCAAGGTAGCTGAAGCAGTGCTTGACATTGTTCTTGGAACAACAAACGGTCCCATTTTTTTTGGATTTTTTTCTCTAGTTTTATCAGCTGCTAAAATAACATTTTGTATTGATGGTCCTCCAGAACCCATAATCATGCCTGTTGAAAAATTACTTACATCCTTTTCTTCTAGTCCTGAATCTTTAATTGCTTCGTTCATAGAAATATAATTATATGCTGAGCCAGGGCCCATAAATCTAATAAATTTTCTATCTATGTGATCTTCGAGCTTAATATTTGGTTTTCCATGAACATGACTTTTTAAGTTATATTCTTTGTATTCTTCTGAAAATGTTATTCCAGATTTTGAGTTCAATAATGATTTATAAATTTCGTCTTGGTTATTTCCCAAACAAGACACAACTCCAATTCCTGTAACAACAACTCTTTTCATTATTTAAACAAACCTACTTTAAGATTTTCAGCACTATAAATTTTTTTCCCATCAGCTAGTAATACTCCATTTGCTAAACCAACTGTAGCTCCTTCTTTAGTTAAAATTTTTTTAATATCAATTTCGTATGTTGCCATTTTAATATTTTTTAATACTTCTCCCGTAAACTTTACTGCATTTACACCTAATGCTCTACCTCTTCCTGGATTACCAAGCCATCCTAAATAAAATCCAACCAATTGCCACATCGCATCTAAACCTAAACAACCAGGCATCACTGGATCTTCTTTAAAATGACATTCAAAAAACCATAACTCATTTTTAATATCTAGCTCAGCTTTCAAGAAGCCTTTTTTATATATACCATTATTTTCATTAATTTCAGTTATTCTGTCAAACATCAACATTGGAGGAAGGGGTAATTTTGCATTTCCAGGTCCAAAAAGTTCACCATTTCCACAACTAATTAATTCTTTATAGGTATATGATGATTTTTTTTCCATAAATATAGATCTTTAATACTTTATTTATTAAAATTACAATATACAAATACTTTAGGTTTGTTATAAATTTGGCAAAAAAATGAATAATAATAGCACTTTTAAAGAAAAATTAAGGTTGTCAGGGTTGAGACCCACTAAACAGAGAATAGAAATTTGTAAATTTTTGTTTAATAGAAGAGATACTTTTCATTTTACAGTAGGCGAACTTTCAAAAATTTTGAGAAAAAAAAATAGCGAAAAAATTTCTTTAGCAACTATTTACAACACAGTTCATTCATTTAAGAAAAAGGGTTATTTAAAAGAAATTTCAATTAATAGTGATAAAAGTTATTTTGATACAAATACATCCGACCATCATCATTTTCTCGATGTTAATACAAATCAATTAATAGATCTAAAAAATAATGAAGTTAGAAAAGTAAGTATTAAAAAAAAAATTCCAGGAAAAAAAATTAAATCTATTGAAGTCTTAGTCAAGATTGAAAACGATAACTAATATCAGAAATTACAAATATATTAAATAAGGTAAAATTTATACTAGGACAATTCTGCTATATTGACACTACTTTAGAATCATTATAAAGTAAGTTAAATGAGTAAAGAGATAATAAAAGAACAATCTAAATGTCCGTTTACTGGCGCAGGAACGCCACCTAAGCATCCTACAGGCAAAGGACAAACAAATAAAGATTGGTGGCCTAATAGCCTAAATTTGAAAATTTTAAGTCAACATTCATCATTGGTAAATCCAATGGGAGAAAAGTTTAATTACAAAAGAGAATTTAAAAAACTTAACTTTAAAGCATTAAAAAAAGATCTTCATAAATTGATGACTGATACACAAGATTGGTGGCCAGCAGATTATGGTCATTATGGTCCATTTTTTATACGTCTTGCTTGGCATGCTGCTGGAACTTATCGGACAGGAGACGGAAGAGGTGGTGCTGGAACTGGCAATCAAAGATTTGCTCCATTAAATAGTTGGCCAGATAATGTAAATTTAGATAAAGCGAGACTTTTATTATGGCCTATTAAAAAGAAATATGGAAAAAAAATATCTTGGGCAGATTTATTTATACTTGTTGGAAATATATCTCTAGAGTCAATGGGTTTCAAAACATTTGGTTTTGGGGCTGGAAGAGAGGATATATGGGAGCCAGAAGAGGATATTTATTGGGGATCTGAAAAGGAATGGCTTGGAGTAAATCGGTATAGTGGAAAAAGAGAATTAGAAAATCCTTTAGGAGCATCACATATGGGTTTAATTTATGTTAATCCCCAAGGACCTGATGCTAATCCAGATCCTTATTTAGCTGCTCATGATATCAGAGAAACTTTTGGACGTATGGCAATGAATGATTATGAGACAGTTGCACTTGTTGCAGGAGGCCATACATTTGGAAAATCTCATGGTGCTGCACCAGAGTCTCATAAAGGTCCTGAACCAGAAGGTTCAAAGATTCAAGACCAAGCAACTGGGTGGAATAGTAATTATAAAAGTGGTTTAGGAGTAGATACGATTAGCAGCGGTATAGAGGGTGCATGGACTTCAAACCCAATTAAATGGGACATGGGATATTTTGATAATTTATTTGGTTATGATTGGGAATTATCTAAAAGCCCTGCAGGAGCTCACCAATGGAAACCTAAAAGAAATGGGCATGATATAGAAATGACTCCAGATGCACACGATAGATCTAAAAAAAATCTTCCAATGATGCAAACTACTGACCTTTCATTAAAATTAGATCCTAAATATGGACCAATTTCTAAGTATTTTCATCAAAATCCAAATGAATTTGCTGATGCCTTTGCAAGAGCTTGGTTCAAACTTACTCATCGTGATATGGGTCCAAAAGCAAATTATCTTGGTTCTGATGTTCCGAAAGAAGAGCTAATTTGGCAAGATCCAATCCCAAAAAATAAATATAAACTTAAAAATAAAGATATTGAATTATTAAAGAAAAAAATATCCAAATCTGGTTTGTCCACTTCTCAGCTAGTCACAACTGCATGGGCATCTGCTTCTACTTTTAGAGGATCAGATAAAAGAGGAGGAGCTAATGGAGCGAGAATAGCTCTTGAACCTCAAAAAGGCTGGAAAGTTAATAATCCTTCAAAATTATCAGCTGTAATTAAAGTTTTAAACAAAATTAAAAAAGATTTTGATTCAAAAAATAAATCGGTTTCATTAGCAGACTTAATAGTTCTAGGAGGATCAGTTGGTATTGAAAATGCTGCTAAAAAGAGTGGTAAAAAAATTAGAGTTCCATTCGTTGCAGGAAGAGGCGATGCAAAACAAGATCAAACAGACAAAAATTCATTTAATCTTCTTGAACCTATAGCAGATGGTTTTAGGAACTATATTAAAATGCATGCCAAAGGATATACCAATGGAAAAGGTATCCCAACTAATTCAGCTGAAGAAATGTTGATAGATAAAGCTCAACTTCTTGGACTAACTGGCCCAGAAATGACAGTTTTAATTGGAGGTATGAGAGTATTAAATACTAACTATGATGGTTCAGATTATGGTGTATTTACAAAAAAACCTGGAACATTAACCAATGACTTTTTTGTTAATCTATTAGACATGAAAACTACATGGAGAGAAATAGACAAAGACGAACAGTTTTTTGAGGGAATAGATAGAAAAACAAAAAGAGTAAAATGGAGAGCGACGCGTGCAGATTTAATATTTGGATCTAATTCTCAATTAAGAGCACTGTCCGAAGTTTATGCTACAGATGATTCAAACGAAAAATTCTTAAATGATTTTATATCTGCTTGGACAAAAGTGATGAATTTAGATCGTTTTGATTTAAATTAATTTAATTAAATTCCCCAAAGATTTTTTGTATCAATCCAGCCAATGTAATTATCGGTTTCAATCTTACACCAACTAATTTCACATTTCTTTATAATTACTAATCTACCTTTTTCTAATTTTACCAAGGGTTTTGAAAATTTACTATTTTTTTTGAAAACAATTTTTTCTTCAAGAACAATTAATGAATTTAATTTTCTAAGCATAATTCGATGTATCCAACCACTATTTTTTTTATGATCTATAATTCTTCTAAAATTTTCTTTTTCATCTATAACTTTTATTGGTAAAAACTTTTTTTTATAAATAAATTTTACTGGGTAATCAAAACCTGGTCCATATCTTACATTCACTTTATCGTTTTTTAATGAAAGAAAATAATTTTTTTCATCAGATAG
>CACFUX010000030.1 GCA_902569615.1 uncultured Pelagibacteraceae bacterium
TCACGATTTAATTCAAAATTTAGACGATTTTTCTCTTTACACTATTAAACAAATTTAAATAAGTGATATAATTTGTATATGCTAAACTCTGAAGAATTAATAACTAAAGTTAAATCGTATAATAAGTTTTTGAATCCAGAAACTTTGACCAAAGCATATAATTTTGCTTTGAGAGCACATGAGAAGCAAAAAAGAGATGAAGGATCGCCTTATATTATTCATCCTGTTGCTGTAGCGAATATTCTTACAGAATTAAAACTTGATAGCGCAACAATTGCTACTGGACTACTTCATGATACGATTGAAGATACTCACGCAACCTATAATACTATTAAAGATGAGTTTGGTATAGAAGTGGCTGATTTAGTTGATGGCGTTACAAAAATCTCTGAGTTTGAAAATCAAGCAATGTCTAATTCTAAAGCAGAAAATTTTAGAAAATTAATTTTAGCAACATCAAAAGATATTAGAGTATTACTCGTAAAACTTGCTGACAGACTTCATAACATGAGAACAATTAAATTTGTTATCGATAAAGAAAAACAAATAAGAAAAGCTAAGGAAACGATGGAAATTTATGCACCATTAGCAGATAGAATGGGAATGAACAGGATAAGAGATGAGCTAGAAGATCTTTCTTTTCAAGTTTTGAATTCTGAAGCAAGAGAATTAATTAAAAAAAGACTAGACTCAATAAAAGAAAATAGAACAACCAATTTTAAAAATGTTTCATCAGAATTCACTGAATTATTGAATCAAAATAATTTAGAATCGCAAATTGTTGGAAGAGAAAAAACCCCATTTTCAATTTGGAGAAAGGTTCAACGAAAAAGAGTATCACTAGAACAAATAACGGACATTATTGGTTTTAGAATTATTTTAAATAATATAGAAGATTGTTATAAGGCATTAGGAATTCTTCATTCAAAATATAATTGTATACCTGGTAAGTTTAAGGATTATATTTCTTCACCAAAAATAAATAACTATCAATCAATACATACAGCAATTATTGGTCCTAATAAAAGACCAATTGAAATACAAATTAGAACAAAACCAATGCATGAATTTGCAGAAAGGGGTATAGCATCACACTGGAAATATAAGTCGTCAGAAAAATTTAATTCTTTAACATGGAAAGAATATGATTGGTTAAAAGATTTAGTTGAAATTATTGAAAAAAATGAAAACCCAGAACATTATTTTGAATATACAAAACTTCAAATGTTCCAAGAAAATGTTTTTTGTTTTACTCCAAAAGGGATGATTATAAAGTTACCGAAAGATGCTACGCCAATAGATTTTGCTTATGCTGTACATACTAAAGTAGGGGATGCAGCAACAGGAAGTGAAATAAATGGAAAAGAGAGCGCACTACAAAGTATTTTAATTAATGGAGATGTGGTGAAAATAATTACATCAAAAAAAGCATCACCATCGTTACATTGGTTAACTTCAACAAAAACTGGAAAAGCAAGGGCCGCAATTAGAAGATATTGGCAATATAAAGATGGAGTACAGACACAAAAAGTTAAAGAATACAATACAACATTATGGCTTTCATTATTGGATCAACCAGGAAAATTGGGTGATGTAACTACTATGATTGGTGAAAATAATGTCAATATTTCAAGCGTTGAAATGGTAGAAAAAACCAAAAAAGCTATCAATTTTAGATTTAACCTTATAATTCATGACTTGAAGAACTTTACAAAACTTATTAGTGAGCTAAAACAAAAAGAATATAATTTCAAAATTATTAGACATAAAAATAAAAAATATGCTTTCTTTAAAAAACTCTTTGGCGGTTTTAAAAAGAACTAATGCTTTATTAGAAGGACACTTCATATTATCATCTGGTTTGCATTCGCCTAATTATATTCAATGTGCTAAGTTATTAAGCCAACCTTATTTGGCTTCAAAAATTTGTAATTCTTTAAGTAAAAAAATTAAAAAAAATTTTAAAAAAATTGATTTGATATTATCACCAGCCATGGGTGGTATAATTATTGGTTATGAAATTGGCAGGTTACTAAAAAAAGAAACTATTTTTTGTGAAAGAGTTTTAGGAAAATTTAAGTTAAGAAGAGGTTTTAATATTAAAAGGAATTCTAGAGTCTTGATAGTGGAAGATGTGATTACTACGGGAAAATCAAGCTTAGAATGTGTCAAACTAATTAAAAAATATAAAGCCAAACATATAGGATTTGCTTGTATAATCGATAGATCATCAAAAAAAAATCTTAAAATTAAAAATAAAATTATTTCTCAAGTTAAATTAAATATTCCTACTTATAATAAATATAAACTACCGATTAATTTAAAAAATATTAAAATTACCAAACCGGGTAGTAGGCATCTTAAATGAAAAGATTAGGTGTAAATATTGATCATGTTGCTACAGTAAGAAATGCTAGAGGTGGATTTCATCCTAGTCCAATTTTAGCAGCAAAAAATGCAATAAAATGTGGCGCTGACTCTATCACAGTACATTTGCGTGAAGACAGAAGACATATAAATGATAATGATCTTAAAATTTTATCAAGAACCAAAATTCCAATAAACTTAGAAATTGCTTGTAGTATTAAGATGATGAATATAGCAATCAAATATGAACCAAATTTTGTATGTTTAGTTCCTGAAAAACGAAAAGAGTTAACAACAGAAGGTGGATTAAATTTAGTTAAAAATTATAAAAAAATTGAGCATATTATTAAAAAATTAAATCAATATAAAATTAGAACGAGTTTATTTATTAATCCAAAAATTAAAGATATTCAGTACTCAAAAAAATTAAATTCACAATGTATTGAACTTCATACTGGAAAAATCTCAGAAATGATCAAAAATAAAAAAAATTATCTAAATGAATTTAACAAAATAAAAAAATGCAGTAGTTATGCAAAATTACTTGGCTTAGAAGTCCATGCTGGTCATGGTATGGACTATAAAACAACTAAGATTTTAAACAACATCAAAGAAATAGAAGAATTTAATATAGGTCACTTTATAATTGGTGAGTCAATTATGTTTGGTTTAAAAAATGTTATTAAAAAATTTCAAAAAATCATTAAAAAATAATTATGATAGCAGGAATCGGAGTAGATATAGTTGAAAACAAAAGAATAAAATTATTAATAAAAAATGATAAATTTGTAGAAAGAGTATTTTCGAAAAATGAAAAATTAAGCTCTAAAAAAATTAAAAATAAGGTTAATTTTTTTTCTAAGAGATATGCGGCAAAAGAGGCATTATCTAAAGCTTTAGGAACTGGTATCGGTAAAGGTATTAATTTTAAAGATATATCAGTAAAAAACGATAAATTTGGCAAACCTTATTACGAATTAAATAGTTATGTAAAAAAAGCAATTTTTAACTCTTATAGAGTTAAGAAATTTAAAATTTCTCTATCTTTAGCTGATGAAAAAAAATATTCTATAGCTTTTTCAGTGATTCAAATATGATAAGTAAAAAAACCATAGTTGATAATGTAAAAACATTATTTTACGCTTTAATAATAGCTGTCATAATTAGATCATTATTTTTACAACCTTTTTATATTCCTTCATCTTCAATGGAGCCCAATTTGTTAGTTGGTGATAGATTATTTGTTACTAAGTATACTTATGGATATAGCAAACATTCTTTTCCTTTTAGTCCTAACATTTTTGAGGGAAGAATTCTTTTTTCAAAACCAAAAAGAGGTGATGTTGTTGTGTTTAAAACACCAGCAGATAATAGGACAGATTATATAAAAAGATTAATAGGCATCCCCGGTGATGAAATACAGTTTATTGATGGAAATCTATATATAAATAATAATGAACTTTTTAAAACAAAAACCTCTAATACAACTAATGTGTTCTGTGGAAATGAAAATATCGAAGTAAAATTTTTTAATGAAAAACTTTCAAATGGTAAAGAATATACTTCTGTATATAGAAGTGATTATACTTTTAAAAATTCTGATAAATTTGTAGTTCCAGATGAACACTATTTTTTTTTAGGTGATAATAGGGATTGTTCAAAAGACAGCAGGTTCTTATCTGAAGTTGGCTATGTACACCAAGATAATTTAGTTGGTAAAGCACAATTTCTTTTTTTTTCCTCTGATGTTAGAGTTGGTAGTATTTTTAGCTTTTGGAATTGGTCCGATATTATCAGGTTTGATAGATTTTTTAAAAAAATTAAATGAAAGATAAAATAAATAACTTACAAAAAAAAATTAACGTTAAATTTAAAAATTTAAATTTATTAAAAACCTCTATTACCCATAAAAGCTATGACCCAATTAATAATTATGAAAAGTTAGAATTTTTAGGAGATAGAATTTTAGGACTTGTAATTTCAAAAAAACTAATAGAATTGTTTCCAAAAGAAAAAGTGGGATTTTTAGACAAAAAATTAGCATCATTGGTTAATAAAAATAGATGTTTAGAAATTGCAAAATCTATAAATTTAGAAAAATATATACTTGTTGGAAATAAAAATACTAAGCTGAAAGTAGAAAATAAAATTGTTTCTGATTCAATTGAAGCTCTAATTGGTGCTATATATTATGATAAAGGCTTTGATTTTGTTGAAAATTATATTTTAAGTCTCTGGGAAAAGTTTATTAATTTATCTGAAATGACAATCGTTGATGCAAAAACAAAGTTACAAGAATACTCATTAAAAAAGTACAAAATTTTACCAGTATATAAGCTTACCTCTAGTTCGGGCCCAAAACATAATCCAAAATTTACGATATCTGTCAGATTAAAAGATACAAAAGTTTTTGAAGGTATTGGAAGTTCAAAAAAGATTGCAGAGCAAAATGCTGCTAAAAAACTTTTAGATAATATTACTTAATATGTATTGGGAAGATAGTGGTTATTTGTTATCAAAGAACAAGTATAATGAAAATTCTAGTATAGTTGAGCTTTACACAGAAAACCACGGTAAAGTCTTAGGTATAGTCTACGGAGCAACATCAAAAAAAATTAAAAATTATTTACAAATAGGCAATAAACTTCATATTAATTATAATTTAAAAAATGAAAATAGAATTGGATATTTAAAGATAGAAATTGATGAAATTTTAACACCAAAATTTTTTGACGATAAAAAAAAACTGTCCTCAATAGTTTCATCTATGAGTTTAATAAAAGCTTTA
>CACFUX010000031.1 GCA_902569615.1 uncultured Pelagibacteraceae bacterium
TTTTCCTTGAGCTATATTAACTTTTTTTTCTAAATTTCTAACCCACATAGCCGCTGGTATAGAAAGTGTCAAAAATATTATACCAACCATTGTGTAAGGTTCCAAATATCTATAATTATAACCACCTACTGCTGTTGCTGCATGAAATAGCTCTGCAACACCTATTGTTGACAAAAGTGGTGTATCTTTGAAAATTCCAACTAAATAGTTACCCATTCCTGGTATCGCGATTGGGAATGCCTGGGGTAAAACAATTCTTCTATAAGTATAAATAGTTGAAAAATTTAAGGCTCTACACGCTTCCCATTGAGTTTTGGATACACCCTCTAGCGCTCCTCTGTATACTTCTGATAGATAAGTTCCAAAGTGTAAACCGATTGTAATCATTCCACACAACCATGCTGACAATTTTATTCCAAACTGAGGTAGTACAAAGTAAACAAAAAATAACTGAATTAAAAGAGGTGTAGAACGTATGAACTCTACTATCTCTCTGTTTAATACATTTACTATTTTAGAAGGAGTTCTTTGGCCAAGTAAAAATAATAGTCCAACGACTAAAGCAATTGCATATCCAACTCCTGCTGCAATTATAGTATTTAGGGTTGCCCATAACATTTTTGGTAAAATTTCATATGCAAAATCCCATCTAAATCCCATTTCCATAAGTATACCTTTATCTTCCAACCTTTCTTGCTGCTAATACCTCTAGCCATCTTAAAAAAGGAACAAGCGCAAATCTTGCCATAAAATAATAGATTAACAAAGCTGTACCAAAACATTGAGCAGACAACCAAGTAATAGAGTTAATTTGTTTTGCTTCAAAAGTTAAATCAACAACTGTAACAAGAGCTACAAGTGCAGTGGCTTTTAAAAGTTCTACTGTTAAATTTGCTGCGGGCGGTAAAATAATTGGAAATATTTGTGGAATAATAATTCTTTTAATTCTTTTTGAGGGACTAAAATTAAGTGCATGAGCTGCTTCCCATTGACCTTTGGGCACTGCAAGTATTCCCCCTCTTACTATTTCTGCGCCATATGCTCCAAAATTCATTCCTAAAGCAACTACGCCTGCAACAAAAGCTTCTAAAGAAAGTCCAAAAAAGGGTAATACATAATAAACCCAGAATAATTGAACTAACAAAGATGTTCCTCTAAAAAATTCAATGTATATAGTTGCTATTCCTTGTATTGCAGGATTTTTGGATAAACGCATTAAACCAAATATCATCGATATAATCACATAAAGAATAGTTGAACAAATTAAAACTTTAATTGTAGTAACTGTACCTAACAAAAGTGTAGGTCCATGTTCTGCTAAAAATGCAAAGTAACTCACTATCAGCCTTTAATTAAATTAAAAAAAATCAGGCGACTTAAAAAAGTCGCCTGATCAAATAAATTTATTTTTATACTATTTAGTTGAGCAAGCCCACTCAGTAGTCATATCAGGAGGAGGTAATTGAGCTTTATCATACCCATACTTACCAGCTCTCTCTAACATTTTAGCTGGATTAGCCATAACTTTAGCTAAAGCAGCATTAAAAGCTTGTCTGAACTCTTCATCACTTTTTCTAAAACCAATACCTACTACGTTCACAGTTTCTTTAGGCATTAATTTAGGATCAGTAACTTCAAATGCACCACCTGTTTTTTCTTCGTGCTCTTTTGCACCAAAGAAAGTTTGAACAGCAGCATCAGCTCTGCCTGCTTTCATAGCAGCTAATATTCCAACTTCACCTTCAACTAATAACATTTGACTATCTGGAACACCAAATTTTTTAGCTGCTTCGACAGTATTGAAGCCAGCACCTGTTACTAGCATAGCGCCAGTATCAATAACATCTTGGTAGTTATTAATATTTTTTGGGTTACCTTTAGGAACTAACATAGCATCACCAAATACCCCTATAGGATCAGAAAAGTTTATGTTTGCACATCTACTTTTTAATATGTACATACCACCAGTTATCATGTCTGATCTATTGGCATTAATACCAGGAATTAATCCAGACCATTCAAAAACTTTAGTTTCATGCTCAGTAATTCCCATTTCTTCTAGAACTGTTAATGCGATCATATTAACAAATCCTAGTGCTTCACCGTTATCTCCAGCGTATGCCCACGGCACTGCTGTACCAAATCCTAGTCTTAATTTATGTCCATCTGCTAGTCTTTGAGTTAGTGTTGCAGCACTTACTGATGAAACACTAAAAAGAATAACAAGAAGAACAGTAAAAGATTTAAATAATCTACTCATAGTTTATTTCCCTCTCATTTAATTTATTTTAAATAATTTAACTAAAAAATTGCTTCTTTGTACACACAAAATTATTTATTCAATCAGAGGTTGCCTTAAGAAGATTAAAAAAAATTATTGGGATAACTGAATTTTATCACCAATATTTATTTTTCCATCCTCTAAAGCATTTAAATAAATACCCATATCAAAATGATTATAAGTTTTTTTTAGAGATTGGAGTAAATTTAAAGAATTATCATCAGTTTTTGGTTTTAAATTTATAGCTACACATCTTGGAATATTTTTTTCAACTCTAAAAGAAATATTATTAATTTTTATAATTTTACCTATCCAATTTCTTTCTTCTCCTGAATCCAGACCCTCAAAATAAAAATTACCCCTAAATCTTTCAAACTCAACTTTTTGATTAATCTTTTTTTCAAAATCCTTAACAGTATTTAAATTTATCAATGATATTGAGTTAAAAATATTATTAGAATGAGTAGTGTCGAAAAACGGAAATTCAGCATTTTTTAAAAGGAAGATGGGTTTTGCTAAAGAACTTTCTAATTCAATTAACTTTTCAGAAAGTTTAATTCTTTCTTCTTTACTATCCGGCAATATTGAAATTATTTCTTTTTCTTTAATATTTAAACTAAGCTTTCCTTCTTTATAAGTAAAATTATATTTATTTAAAGCTGGAGAATTTTTTAAAGTTAATAAATTAATTAATTTTCTATCATTAGGATTGGCTTCCATAGACTTTGCTTTTTCTAAATCTACACCTCTAGAAAATGCGAATATCCTATCGTTGATAATTCCTAGTTCTTTTTTTACATCGCAACTTTCAATACTTTGAAATGATAAAGTTTTAACTGGACAATAATAAATAGATGAAATTGAGCAATTCATAATATTAATACTTTCCTTTTTTGGTTGCTCCACTATAAAATATTTTTGATAGTTCGTCCTTTGCCTTATTCCACGATATTATGTCCTCTTTTATCATAAGTCCTTTAGGAATATTAGAATATTCATGAAATTGATGAGTATCTTCTCCTCTTGCTTTTTGAACATATATTTTTCCTAGTACTTGATCTACATTACTCCCGATATAGCTTTGAACTACAAATCCTATTCTTCTATCATTACTCCTATTTAAACCTGAACCATGAACTATAGTTGGGTGGTGTAATGACATTTGTCCAGCTTTTAATATTATTGGTTTTGTTTCTTTTATCGGCACGTTTTCTATAGTTTGGCCTCTTGTAAGTAAATTATTTTCATCAAATTTTTGCTCATGATGTTTAATTTTTTGTTTATGTGATCCAGACCACATTCTCATACAGCCATTTTCTTCGTTCGTATCTGTAACTGCTATCCATGCAGTGACCCAATTATGTGGCTCTAAGCCAATATACTTGGCGTCTTGATGGAAGCTAACAAATCCTTTTTCATTTGGATTTTTAATAAAAAGTGTTGTTCCACAAATTAAAATATTTTTACCTATGATGCTTTCAACTGCATCCAATATTTTTGTGTTTAGACATACTTTGTTAAAAACTGGAGAGATTAAATGTATATAATTACGACCAATACCTTCTAAAGCTTTTGGCCATTTTTTTTCAATAGTTTCTATTTCGTTCCGAATTTCATTTGCCTCTCGTTTTGATAATACATCTATTGGAGCAATGTAACCGTTATCATTATAAAAATTTATCTGCTGATCAGACAAGTTTGGCATTTTAATTTACTAAAAGTTTGCCTGTTTTTAATGTATGTTTAATTCTATCTTGTGTTTTTCTAGTCTCTATTAATTTCATAAATGAGTCTAGTTCTAATTTATATAAGTTATCTTCTGAAAGTGTTTTATCTATTGTTGTATCCCCTCCACTTAAAACATTTGCTAGTTCTTTTCCTACATCCATACCATGATCTAAAATAATTTTTTCATTATATAATTTTTCTAATACTTTAATCATTTTTTCTTTTAGAGGTTTTCCAGATAAATTAAATGTACATTCCTTTGGAGGTACAAAATCTTTATTTTCTTGTAATAATTTTTTTGATACCTCAAATAAACTATTTCTATTCATGACTTTTTTATCCTCTGGTCTTAAAAATTTTAATGGTTCAGCTTCAACAGTTGAGGTTGCTGTTGTTCCATAACCTATAATATTGAAAACTTTTAAGGGTGCAAAATCTGGATCTTTTTTAGCTTCCTCAGTTTGTGTCCATCTCCACAAAACTTCTTTACATCCTCCTCCCGCTGGTACAAGACCAACACCTGTTTCAACTAATCCCAT
>CACFUX010000032.1 GCA_902569615.1 uncultured Pelagibacteraceae bacterium
ACAGGAAATACGCTGTCTTTTGTAGATTATAAAAGATTTATAGAGGCTAAGCCTGACTATCCTAGAATAAATAGAATAAAATATTTAGCTGAACACAAGATGTCCTCAAAAGAACTATCATCAAATTCAATTATTGAATGGTTTGAAAAACACCCTCCGTTTAGTGGATTTGGAACAATTATATTAGGTGAAGCTCATCTTCTTAAGGGGAATACATTAGAAGGAAAAAAATTAATTAAGGAAGGTTGGATTACTGCTGACCTAAGTAGAAGTGATATGAAATTTTTTAGAAAAAAATTTAAAAAAATTTTGAATTCTTCTGATTATATTAAAAGAGCTGATTATTTAGCTTATGAAAATAAATATTGGGATTTAAAAAGGATGCTCAGATATTTACCAAAGGATTATGAGCTATTGTATACTGCAAGACAGCTTCTTATGAGCAGATCCTACGGTGTAGATAGTGCGATTAGTAAAGTACCTCAAAAATTGAAAGATAATCACGGTTTAAATTATGATCGATTAAAATGGAGAAGAAAAAGAGGTAGAGTAGATGGATCCTTGGAAATTTTATTAAAAATAAAAAATACTAAAGAGTATATGGTTAGACCTGATAAATGGTGGGTTGAAAGAGGAATAATAGGAAGGTCCTTAATATATAAAAAAAAATATGAAACAGCATACAAAGTTGTAAGTAATCATGGTTTATCAGAGGGTCCTGAATATGCTGAGGCGGAATGGATGAGCGGTTGGATAGCTTTGAGTTTTTTAAATGATCCAATTCTAGCAGAAAATCATTTTAATAATTTTTATAAAAATGTTGGATATCCAATTAGTTTATCTAGAGGTGCATATTGGTTAGGAAGAACTTATGAAAAAATTGGAAAGAAAGAACTTGCATTAGAATGGTATAAAGAGTCCTCAAAATTTCTAACTACTTACTACGGTCAACTTTCTCATCTTAAAATTAACCCAAGTGAAGAAATTACATTGGATAATCTAATGGAAGTAGATAAAAAATATGCTGAAAAATTTTACAAAAAAGAAGTAGTAAAAATTATATATCTTTTGGATGAGTTAAATAAAAACAAATATACCAAACATTTATTAAGAGGTTTGGCTAATGATAATGTGATGCTTGGTAGTGAGGTTTTAGCTGCTAAGTTAGCAACTGATATATCTCGTTTTGATTTTGCAATTCAAATCTCTAAAATTGCATCATATGAAAAAAGATTTCATAATAAATACAACTATCCAATAATAAGTACTCCAAAATATATTAATGGTAGAAAAATACCAGAAAGTGCATTTATTTTATCCATAATAAGACAAGAAAGTGAATTTGATACGAGTGCACATAGTCATGCTGGAGCACAAGGTCTAATGCAATTAATGACTTACACAGCAAAAGTTGTAGCAAAACAAGCTAAATTGCCTTATTCAAAATCTAGACTAACTTCTGACCCAGAGTATAATGTAAATTTAGGATCTCATTATATAGCAGGACTAATTCTTGAATATGATGGATCATATCCTTTTGCGATAGCCGCATACAATGCCGGTCCTAAAAGAGTTAGATATTGGAAAAAAATTAATAAAAACCCTCAAAAAAAGCAAATTGATTATATTGATTGGATTGAATTAATTAAATTTAAAGAAACTAGAAATTATGTTCAGAGAGTTTTAGAAAATTATAATGTTTACAGGTATATACTTGAGCAAAAACCAATAAAATTAAAAGACTTTTTCAAAAACGATCCTCTATATTAATGGCGGAAAGGGAGGGATTCGAACCCTCGGTACATCTTTCGACGCACGACGAGTTAGCAACCCGTTGGTTTAAACCAGCTCACCCACCTTTCCGTTGACTACTGTGTAACTTGAAATCATTGAATATTCAATATTTATAAAGTAATTTTGAGCAAATTATGAAAAACAAATACTCTATTTTTTCGCTAATTAAGAATGCTTTTAGCTATCACGAAAACTGGCAAAGAGCGTGGAGGGATCCTGAACCAAAAAAAGAATACGATGCAATTATTATTGGTGGTGGTGGTCATGGTTTGGCAACAGCTTTTTATTTAGCAAAAAAGCACGGTATGACAAATGTTGCAGTTGTTGAAAAAGGTTGGATTGGTGGTGGAAACACTGGGCGAAATACTACTATAATTCGTTCAAATTATTTATGGGATGCAAGCGCAGGATTATATGATCATGCCTTAAAAATTTGGGAAGGACTATCACAAGAATTAAATTACAACGTAATGTTTAGTCAAAGAGGTGTTATGAATCTAGCTCATAATCTTCAAGATGTTAGAGATTTAAAAAGAAGAACACACGCAAATAGATTAAATGGTATTGATGCAGTTTGGCTAAATACAGAAGAAGTGAAAAACTTCTGTCCAATAATTAACACTTCTCCTGATATTAGGTATCCTGTTTTAGGAGGAACATTACAAAGAAGAGCTGGAACAGCTAGACATGATGCAGTTGCTTGGGGTTACGCAAGAGGTGCTGACGCTATGGGTGTAGACATTATCCAAAATTGTGAAGTTAAAGGTATTAAAAGAAATGGTAGTAGTGTTGAAGGTATAGAAACTACAAAAGGATTTATCAAAACAAAAAAAATTGGTGTTGTTGCTGCGGGACATTCAAGTGTTATAGCTAAGATGGTCGATTTAAAATTACCTTTAGAAAGTAAACCTCTACAAGCCTTGGTATCCGAACCAGTTAAGCCTATTATCGATACAGTTGTAATGTCAAATGCTGTGCATGCATATGTAAGTCAATCTGATAAAGGAGAATTGGTTATTGGTGCAGGAACTGATGCTTATGTTTCATATACCCAAAGAGGAAGTCATGATGTAGTTGAAGGAACTTTAAAAGCAATATTAGAGCTCTACCCTATTTTTAGTAGAATGAAAATGTTAAGACAATGGGGCGGTATTGTTGATATCTGTCCAGATGCAAGTCCAATAATTAGTAAAACACATATTAAAGGGTTATACTTTAATTGTGGCTGGGGAACAGGCGGATTTAAAGCTACACCTGGTTCTGGTGATTTGTTTGCACATACTATTGCTAACGATGAACCTCACAAATTAAATGCTGATTTCAATATTAACAGATTTGTGAGTGGCGATCTTGTAGATGAACATGGAGCAGCTGCTGTAGCACACTAATGTTTTTAATTAATTGTCCTTATTGTGGTGAAAGAGACCAAAGTGAATTTTCAGCAGGTGGTGAAGCGCACATTATTAGACCAAAACAACCGACCGAGTTAAGTGATGATCAATGGGCAGAATATCTATTCATGAGAAAAAATATTAAAGGAGTTCAATTTGAGAGATGGAATCATGCTCATGGGTGTAGAAAATGGTTCAATATGATTAGAGATACATCAAACGATAAAATTCATGCTGTATATAAAATGGGTGAAGAACCTCCTGCGAAGTAATGAGTAAAAATTTAAGAACAACAAATAGCAAGTTTATTGATCAAACATCTAGGATATCATTTAAATTTGATGGTAAGAAGTTGTATGGTTTTAAGGGTGATACCTTAGCATCAGCCTTATTAGCGAATAATATTCACCTAGTAGGAAGAAGTTTTAAATATCATCGTCCAAGAGGAATAATGGCATGTGGTCCTGAAGAACCTAATGCTATCGTTCAAGTTGGAAATGACGCTTCAATGACAGAACCAAATACAAGGGCAACAGAAATAGAGCTATATGAAGGTTTAGAAGTGTCGACTCAAAATTGTTGGCCAAGTGTTAATTTTGATGTAGGTGCTGTAAACAATTTTTTCTCACCAATTATACCGGCAGCTTTCTATTACAAAACATTCATGTGGCCATCTAATTTTTGGAAATTATATGAATACTTTATTAGAAAATCTGCGGGTCTAGGTAAATCTCCTACAAAACCAGATGAAGATATT
>CACFUX010000033.1 GCA_902569615.1 uncultured Pelagibacteraceae bacterium
ATACCTTCGTTTTCACAATTTAAAATATCATCGGAAGGTTCTGTTTGATAAAAACATTTTAAACACGGTTCTTTTTTTTTATTAAAATTAAATGTAAAGATATGACCATCAAATTTACTTATTGCACCTACAAATAACATCTTTTTGAATTTAATTGAATATTTGTTTAGTAAAAATTTAGTTTTAAAATTATCTGATCCATCTACAATAAATTCATAATTTTTAATTATTTCTTTAATATTTTTTTTCTCTATTTTTTTTTTAAAAATTTTAACTTTAACTAAAGGATTAATTAATTTTATTTTTTTTTTTAAAACTGAAACTTTAGACTTTCCTATATCTCCTGAGCTATATAGTGATTGTCTATGAATATTAGAAATATTAACCTTATCATGATCAATTATTCCTAAATTTCCAACACCTGCTCTAGCAAGATAATCGATTACTGGACAGCCTAGTCCTCCAGCTCCTACAATTAAAACTCTAGAATTAATTATTTTTTTTTGTCCTATTGGACCCACATCTTTTAAAACTATTTGTCTAGAGTATCTTTCAATAGATTTTTTATTTAAAAAATTTTTCATTTTCCAGTTGATCCAAAGCCACCTGAGCCTCTTAAAGTTTCTGGCAAATCATCTACTTCTTCTAATTCCATCTTAATTATTGGAGTTAAAACCATCTGAGCTATTCTATCGTTGTTGTTAACAACATAATCATTATTTCCGTGGTTAAATAATATTATTTTTAATTCACCTCTGTAATCACTATCAATAGTTCCAGGCGTGTTTAATATACCTAAATTAAACTTAGCAGATAAGCCTGATCGTGGTCTTATTTGAATTTCTAGACCTTCTGGTATTGCAATTGAGAAGCCTGTAGGTATTATTTTTAAACTATTAGGAGCAATTCTTATTGGATTATCAGTAAAAGCCATTACGTCCATACCTGATGATCCACTAGTTTTGTACTCAGGTAATTTAACTTTAGAATTAAGTTTTTTAATTAAAACCTTGACCATTAATTTAATTGAGAAATTATTCTATTAACTATTTCTTCAGCAAGGTTTGATTTTCTCATTTTTTTAAATTTTTCTTCAGAATTATTTTTATAAAAAATTGAAACTTCATTAAAATCTGATTCAAAACCAATACCTTTTTTTGATATATCATTTGCTATTATCCAGTCGCAGTTCTTTTCAGACAATTTTTTTTTAGCATTTTTTTTTAAAGAGCTAGTTTCCGCAGCAAAACCTATGACTAACTTAGGCCTTAATGAGTTATGATTTGAAATATGTCTTAAAATATCTATATTTTTTTCTAAAGAAAGTTCAAAAATTTTATTTTTTTTAATTTTTTGGCTTTCTACACTTTTGACTTTAAAATCTGCAACTGCAGCTGAAAAAATAGCAACATCTGACGGAAGATTATTTAAAATTTCTTCTAACATTTCATCAGCAGACTTTACTTTAATAAAATTTATACCACTTGCTGGATTTAAATTTGTTGGTCCTGATATTAAAGTAGTTTCGAAACCATTTTCATTTAGAGAATTTGCAATTTCATAACCTTGCTTACCACTAGATTTATTTGAAATAAATCTTACAGGATCAATATATTCTTGAGTTGGTCCTGCCGTTACAAGTGCTCTTAATTTCTGATTATTATCTAATTTTTTAAAATAATTATTTATATGTTTTACTATACTATTAGGTTCTGACATTTTACCTTCTCCATATTCACCACAAGCCATCTCACCTGTTTCTGGTCCGATTATTTCATAACCATATTCTTTTATTTTTTTTAAATTTTCTTTATTTGATTGGTGCTCCCACATTCTCACATTCATAGCAGGTGCAATAAAAATTTTTTTATTAGATGCTAATACTACCGTAGATGCCAAATCATCAGTTAAACCAAAACTAATTTTTGAAATAGTATTTGCAGTTGCAGGAGCAATTAAAATTAAGTCTGCCCATCTTGATAATGAAATATGATCCATTTCAGCTTCATTTTCTGAATTAAATAAATCTGTATAAACTTTTTCTTGAGATAAAGAGGCAATTGATAATGGAGTTACAAAATTTTTGGCATTTTTTGTCAGAATAGTTTTAACCTTTGAACCATTTTTTTTTAAAATTCTGATTACATCTAAACTTTTGTACGCAGCGATACCCCCACATATAATCAACAAGATTTTCTTTTGATTTAAATTTTTCATTGGCAGATTAAAATACTATGATTCCTATAAATACAAGCAATAATAATCCAATAATACTTTGATTTCTGAATGATTTCATTTCCATTTTTTTTTCATTTAACGCTGAGAAAGAATTAGATTCATGGGGTATATTTCCGCTTGCCAAAAATGTTAGTGCTTGATTAGCTTTATCCATTATTTTTGGGAATTCAGGGAGTTTTTTCAGCACTTCAGCTGAATCTTTTAAAGTTTCAGTTAAATTATTAATAGGGTCATTTGTTTCTTTTAGCCATTTTTCTAAAACTGGTTTAGATGTTTCCCAAATATTTGTATCAGGATTAAGTTTTCTAGCTACACCTTCTACAACAACCATTGTCTTTTGAAGAAGTAAAAGTTGTGGTTGAGTTTGCATATTAAATTTTTCAGTAACATCAAATAATTGTTTTAACAACTTTCCACCTGAAATATCTTTTACAGTTTGTCCAAAAATAGGTTCACCAATTGATCTCAGTGCTTGTGCTAATTCATCAACGTGCACATTGTTTGGGACCAAACCAGCTAAAATATGAACTTCTGCAACTTTTTTATAATCTCTTTGAACAAATCCATAAAGTATTTCAGCCAAATAACGTCTATTTAATTTATCCATTCTTCCCATAATTCCAAAATCAATTGGTATTATTTGGCCATCTTCATTTATAAAAAGATTTCCTTGATGCATATCAGCATGAAAAAAACCATCTCTTACCGCATGTCTTAAAAAATGTTGAATTATATCTGTTGCAATACCTTTTATATTGATTTTTTTAGATTCTAAAATTTCACGTTCTCTAATAGATATTCCTTCAACCCAATCTAAAGTTAAAATCTCTTCACTTGTAAAATTCCAATAAATTTTTGGAACATGGAAACCAACATCATTTTTTGTATTTTCATAAAATTCATTAGCTGCAGCAGCTTCAAATCTTAAATCCATTTCGTGATTAGTAATTTCTTTTAATAAAAAAACTACTTCTATAAGTTTTAATCTTTTTGTTTTAGAGATCAAACTTTCAACAATATATGCAAGTAACATCAAAGCATCTATTTCTTCATTAAATGTTTTTTTAATATTTGGTCTTAAAATTTTAATTGCAACATCTTTTATTGTTCCATTATCATTAATTTGAGCCTTGTGTACTTGTGCAATTGAAGCAGCAGCAACAGGCTCACCAAAATTTATTATTGATTCAAATATTTTATTACCCATATTTTTTTTAATAATTTCTTTAGCTTCTGTCTTTGAAAATGGAGGTAGACGGTCTTGAAGTTTTTCAAGTTGCGTTGAGATTTCTTCACCTATAATATCTGGTCTTGTCGACAAAAATTGACCTAATTTTATAAATGTTGTTCCCATATCTTGTATTGAATTACATAATTTTTCCTCATCCGTAATTTGTTTTAATTGACTATTTTTTTTTGAAAAAGAGATTGAAAATAAATATAATAATATTCTAATTATAAATGGTGGTTGATGAGACTTAGAAATAACTTTTAAAGCATCAGATAAAGCTAATTTTCTTGCTATTTTAAATAAAACAAATAATTTTTTTAACATTATAATTTCCACCCTGAGTGAATTGCAACTATTCCTCCACTAAAATTTCTATATTTGCAATTTACAAAATTATTTTGTTTCATT
>CACFUX010000034.1 GCA_902569615.1 uncultured Pelagibacteraceae bacterium
TTTTTAATTCAGAATTAGAATTAGATGAAATCATATTTAATTATAAATCAAAAGATATAAAAGAATATTTAAACGAATTTAATGAAAAAATAGCATTCAAAAAAAATAAATTTAAAGTTAGTTATAAAACTAATAATTTTCAAATAAATGGTTCAAGTAATTTATATATTAAAGATGATAATTTAAACTTATTAAAGTTTAATATTTCAAATTTAGGCAATAAAACTTCTTTTAAAACCTGGCTAAAACTTTCTAATATAGATATAAAATTAAATAGTATTAGCTATCAAAAGCATAATGATACAGAAGCATTATTAGAGCTTGAGGGATTTACAAAAAAAAATAAATTTTTTTTTAGCAGTATTAAATATATCGAAGATAAAAATAAAATTTTAATCCAGGACTTAGAAATTAAAGATAATAAAATAATAGACTTTAACAAAATTATTTTTAATTACTTAACAAAGAATGATTTTAAAAATGAATTATCTATTGTAAAAAATAAAAAAAATTATTTACTAATAGGAAAAAGTTTTGATAGTGAGGATCTTATTGAGTTGATTTCAAAGTCAGATGATAGTAAAAATTTCTTAAATATTTTCAAAAACCTAAATTCTAAAATTGATGTCAAAATTGAAAATGTTAAACTTGATAAATTTAATGAAGTCCAGAAATTAAATGGATTTTTACTAATAAAAAAAAATAAAATTGTTGATTTAGATATTAGTTCTAAATTTAGCGATAATGAAAAATTATTTTTTACCATTAAAAAGAAAAAAGATAACTCTGTTATAACTAATTTTTACTCAGATAGAGCCAAACCATTTGTTAAAAAATACAAATTTATTAAAGGTTTTGAGAAAGGTAATATCGTTTTTCATTCTTCAAAAATTGATAAGGTGACAAAATCTAGGCTGGTAATTGATAATTTTAAAGTTAAAGAAATTCCAATATTAGCTAAATTGCTCACACTTGCATCTCTTCAAGGTATTGCAGATTTATTAACCGGAGAGGGTATAAGATTTACTGATTTTGAAATGAGTTATATAAACGAAGGTAACTTAATGACAATTGATGAAATTTATGCCATTGGGCCAGCAATATCTATAATGATGGAAGGTTATGTTGAAAGAGAAAAATTAATAAGTTTAAGAGGGACTTTAGTTCCTGCAACAACTATTAACAGATCAATAGCATCTATACCTTTGCTGGGAGATATTCTGATTGGAAAAAAAATAGGAGAAGGTGTTTTTGGCGTTAGTTTTAAAATTAAGGGACCACCTAAAGACTTAAAAACAACTGTAAATCCTATTAAAACTCTGACACCAAGATTTATTACAAGGACACTTGAAAAATTAAAAAAAAACTAAACTAAATTAATTTTAATATGTTTTTTTTTACCTATAGACAATTTCAAAAATTTATTTTTTTTTCTATTGTATCTATTAAAAATAGATTTTTTCTTCCCCCACCACATGCAAAAATATTTTGATATATTATTTTTTTAGATAAAACTTCTGCTGTTAATTCTGTAATTGTTGCTGCTCCATCCTCTAAGGAAAGACCTTTTGCAAAAGATATATCAAAGTCATTAATATCAAGTGATTTTTTTCTATTATAATTATAAAAAAAATTATCTATTGTTTGTTCTAAAATAAATTTATCTATATTTCCTGATTTAGCAATATCTCCATTTTTATCAAAATTCTTTTCAGTATTTACTCTTATCCATTTATCAATTAAACAATTTCCTGGTCCAATATCCATACTAATCATTTCATATTTTTCATTAATTTGTGTAATGTTTGCAATTCCGCCGATATTCAAAAATGCAACTGGAAGATTAATTTTTCCTTCACCTTCAAAAATTTTAGCAAGCAATTTATGATAGATTGGAGCTAGAGGAGCGCCTTGACCTCCATTCTTAATGTCATTTTGCCTAAAATCATAAACAACTATTTTTTTTGTTAATTGAGATAGAAGTTTTCCATCACCAATTTGTTTTGATATTTTGTTTTTAGGATCGTGGAAGATAGTTTGGCCATGAAAACCTATAAAATCAAGATCTAACTTAGAATTTATTAGAATTTCGTTCACTACATTCGCGTGAAATAAAGTAATTTCTCTTGTAATTGATTTTATTGAGCTTGAGTGAGTTTTTAAATCTTCAGCTTTAAGTACTTTATCTCTTAAATTTATTAATTTTTTTCGTAAATCGTCTCCATATTCAAAGTATTTGTCCAATTTTATTGAATATTCGCTATTACCATCAGATTGTATTATAGAAGCATCTACTCCATCCATAGAAGTTCCACTCATTAAGCCTAATGCTGTATAAATCTTTTCCATTCTTATTTTTTTTTAATAAATATTGTATATTGTGGAAGTATAGACCTATGAATAAATTTTTAAAAGAATTTAAAGATAGAGGGTATTTTTACCAATGCACAAGTGAAGAGGAATTATCAAAATTATTAGATAAGGAGAATATAAAAGGCTATATTGGCTTTGACTGTACAGCAGAGAGTCTTCATGTAGGAAGTTTACTTCAGATAATGTGTTTAAGATTAATGCAAAAGCATGGTCATAGACCAATTGTTTTAATTGGTGGTGGAACAACTAGAATTGGTGATCCTTCAGGTAAAGATAAAACAAGAAAAATTTTAACTGAAGGTGAAATAGAAAAAAATATAAAAAATATTGAAAAAATTTTAAAAAATTATTTAGATAATAATGATCCAAAAACTAAGCCTATTTTTGTAAACAATTATTCTTGGCTTAAAGGACTAAATTATATTTCTTTTTTAAGAGACATTGGAAAACATTTTACAATAAACAAAATGCTTACCTTTGAAAGTGTAAAGACAAGATTAGATAGAGAACAATCTTTAAGCTATATGGAGTTTAACTATATGATCTTACAAGCATACGACTTTTTAGAATTAAATAAAAAAGAAAATTGTACTTTACAGATTGGAGGTTCAGATCAATGGGGTAATATTGTAAATGGGACTGAGCTAATCAAAAGACATTCAAACAAGCAGGCTTACGGTTTGACTACACCTCTAATTACGTTAGCTTCAGGAGCTAAAATGGGTAAGACAGAAACTGGGGCCATTTGGTTAGATAAAAAATTATTATCTTCTTATGATTATTGGCAATTTTGGAGAAATATAGATGATAGAGATGTAATTAAATTTTTAAAAATGTTCACAGATTTAAGTGTTGAAGAAATTGATAAAATTAAAAATGAAGATATTAATCAATTAAAAATTAAATTAGCAAATGAAGCTACAACCATGTTACATGGAAAAGAAGAAGCTTTATCTGCAGAGGAAACAGCAAACAAAACTTTTAATGAGAATGCATTAGGTGAAAATTTGCCATCTATTGATATTAAATTAAATAATAAAAATAGTAGTATAAACATAATTGATTTAATTGTTTTAAGTAAAACTGAGTC
>CACFUX010000035.1 GCA_902569615.1 uncultured Pelagibacteraceae bacterium
TGAATACCCACAAAAAAGTAATTTTAAATAAAGATAAATTTACGGGATGTACAGTTCATATTGTAAATTCAAAACTTGACTCTGGTAAAATAATACTTCAAAAAAAAATAAAAGTTTTAATTAAAGATAACGAAAAAACATTAGCTAAAAGGTTACTTAAAATTGAAAATAAAATATATCCAAAAGCAATAATGAAATTTATATCTGTTAATCTTTAAAAAAAAAATCTATTTCGATTTTGGCATTTTCGAGACTGTCAGACCCGTGTACAGAATTTTTATCAATTGATAGGCCATGTTTTTTTCTCAATGTACCATCCTCAGCCTTTTTTGGATCTGTCGCGCCCATTAATTTTCTGTTACCCGCAATAGCGTCTTCTTTTTCAAGCACCATAACGATAATTGGCCCAGATGATAAATAAGAGCATAAATCATTATAAAATGGCTTTGTTTGATGTACTTGATAAAATTTTTCCGCTTCTTGTTTTTCAAGTTTAATTTTTTTTTCTTTGAGTATTTTAAAGTTGTTTTTTAAAAATTCAGATTTTATTTCATCTCCTAAATTTCTTTCTACTGCATCTGGCTTAATAATTGAAAGCGTTTGTTCAATATTACTCATAATTTTCTTCTACAAATTTATTAAGCAATCTCACACCATAGCCAGTTGCTCCACCAGAATTAAGTGCACCTGCATATTTAGAAAATGCCATTCCAGCTATATCTAAGTGTGCCCAAGGAGTTTTGTTTAATATAAATCTCTCTAAAAACTGAGCTGCTGTAGTTGATCCTGCTCCACCAACATAGTTAATATTTTGCATATCTGCATTTTTTGAATCCATTAATTTATTATAATTTTTATGTAAAGGTAGTCTCCACACTTTTTCATCAACTTTTTCTCCAGCTTCAAATAATTGTTTTGATAATTTATCATCATTCGAAAAAAGTCCTGCATATTCAGAGCCAAGAGCAACTACAATTGCTCCAGTCAAAGTTGCTAAGTCTACTATTAATTTTGGTTTAAATTTTTTTTCTGTGTAAGTTAAAGCATCTGCTAAAACTAATCTACCTTCAGCATCTGTATTTAATACTTCAATAGTTTTTCCACTATAAGATTTAACTATATCCCCAGGTCTTTGAGCATTTCCTCCTGGCATATTTTCAACAAGACCTACAACACCTACTGCATTAATTTTTGCTTTTCTTAAAGCAAAATTTTTCATTAAACCTACAACAACTGCTGATCCAGCCATATCGTAAGTCATATCTTCCATAAATCTTGCTGGTTTTAATGAAATTCCACCAGTATCAAAACAAACTCCTTTACCAACGAATGCCAAAGGATTTGATTTAGATTTACTTCCATTCCATTCCATTGTAACCAAGTATGATCCTCTGATACTTCCTTGACCAACGCCTAACAATGCATTGCATCCTAATTTTTTTAATTTTTTTTCATCATATATTGTTATTTTTAAACCAATTTTTTTTAACTTAGCTAATCTATTTGCATACTCATCTGGATGTAAAATATTTCCTGGTTCGGAAACTAGATCTTTTGTAAAATTTACTCCTTCTAGAATTGCATCTAATTTTAATTTAGTATTTTTATTAATTTCATTTTTATTTTTTACAACTTGAATATTAATATTATTTTTAACTTTTTTTGATTTATACAAATTAAATTCATATGCCTTTAATTCCATGCCATGTAAAAATTGATTAAATTCAATCTTATTTTTTATTGATGAAAAATTTGATCCTAAAATTGAAATGTCATCTATTTTATTGGATTTAATTTGAGCATAAAGTTTTGCACCATTTTTTTCTGATTGATATGAGTCATTTTTATGTGCTAAAAAAATTATTAAAATTTTTTGATCAAAGTCTAAATTTAGTGAAACGATCTTATCTTCTTTAATTTTTTTTGAATTTTTAATAAATTTTTGAATTTTTGTGTTTGTTTTATCATCAAAAATCCCTTTAAATTCGGAAATTTTAGTCTCCTTACACAAAAATAGGGCCGTATTTTTTGTAAAAGCTTTTTGTTTATCTAAATAATTTATTTTTAACGTCATTTGTATTAAATATAGTATAGGTTGTACTGTATATATGTATCATAATATTAAATTTCAATGAAAAAATTAATTTTTAAAAATATTATATCAGAAATTTTATTATTTTTGTTTCTTTCTTTATTTGCCCTAACAATAATTATTTGGATAATACAAGCTGTTAATTTTCTTGATTTAGTATCCGAAGATGGACATAGTTTTAGCATATATTTTAAGTTTTCCCTATTAAGTATTCCGAAAATACTCAGTAGAATTTTAATATTTGTTCTATTTATATCAATTTTCTATGTGATCTCTAAATATGAAGAAAATAACGAAATATTAATTTTTTGGACTAATGGGATAAATAAAGCACAATTTATTAATTCTGTCTTAATATTTTCAATAATTTTTATAATTTTACAGTTATGTTTAAATTCATTAATTGTACCAAAATCATTAGATCTTGGGAGAAAGTATATAAGAACTTCTGGTATCGAACTTTTTCCATCTTTGCTTAAAGAAAAAAAGTTTATTGATACAGTTTCAGATCTAACAATATTTATTGATAAAAAATCTAATGACGGAAAATTAAAAAAAATTTTTTTAAAGGACAAATTTGACGATGATAATTCAAAAATTATAATAGCTAAGGAAGGTCAAATTTTGTCAAAAAACAATAGTTATTATTTAATGTTAGAAAAAGGAAGAATGTTGAATTTAGAAAAAAAAAATACAAACATTATTGAATTTTCTGAAAGTGAATTAAATTTAAGTTTGTATTCAACCAAAACTACAACTTTTCCAAAAATCCAAGAAATTGGTTCTGAAGAAATATTAGAATGTTTAGTTTCCTATTATCAAATAAACAAAAACTATACTAAAAGGAATTTCGTATGTAATGAAACTTCAATACAATCAGTAAACAAAGAGTTTTTTAGAAGATTTATAAATCCAATATATATATTGCTTGTAACATTTATTGCTGCAAGTCTAGTTTTAAAATCAAAAGACGAAAAAAATTATTTAAAATTTAAATACTTTATTTTTGTTCTAGGTATAACTACAATTATACTTTCAGAAGTTTCAGCTGAATATTTAAATTTTGATGATGCTCTTAGTTCAATATTAATCGCTACTCCATTTTTTCTTGGTTTATTAGTATACTTTACACTTTTTAAAAAAGCTTATAGCAAAATTAAAATATGATTTTAAAAACATATCAAAAAAATATCATTTATTCTTTTTTAAAAAATATTTTTTTTGTTTCAGTGGTATTCATTTGTTTAGCATTTTTTTTAAATATT
>CACFUX010000036.1 GCA_902569615.1 uncultured Pelagibacteraceae bacterium
CCTTCAAAGCGAATCTTTTCACCATTCAATACGATAGTATCACCATCTACAATTTTAAGACTATTTGCAGAACAAATATTTCCCCAAAACAAACTTATAGCTAATACTAAAAAAAGCTTTTTCATTTTTGATACGAAATTTAAACTATCTCTGGTTTAAGTTATCCACAAGGGCACAAAATGTGGCTTGGATGTTCTTGTTTTGATTCACTTTTGATTCACTTACAGACTCAAAATACAACCTGATTGACACTAGCGAATAATATATATAATAATGAGAACAAAATAAGAACATTTATGAAATTAACAATACCTTATTATTTACATAAAGCTGGTGCTGGTTTTCCATCCCCTGCCACAGACTATATAGAAGAAGATATCGATCTGAATGTTCATTTAATAAAAAATGTTCCAGCAACTTTCATCATAAGAGTTCAAGGAAAATCAATGGTAGGTGTTGGAATTAATGATGGTGATTTGCTTTTGGTAGATAAAAGTTTAAAACCTAAAAACTTTTCAACCGTTATAGCAAACGTTCATGATGAACTTGTTGTTAAAAGCTTTATTCAAGAAAGAGATAAAAAATTTTTAACATCTGGATCAAAAAATTATGAAGATCGAATTTTAATCGATGAGGAAGCTGATATTTTTATTTGGGGGGTTGTGACCTATGTCATCCATTCGGTATACTAAAAAAATTGCTCTTGTAGATTGTAATTCTTTTTATGTTTCATGTGAAACATTGTTCAATCCTAAGTTGAGAAATAAACCTGTTGTTGTTTTGTCAAATAATGATGGTTGTATTGTTTCAAGATCCAATGAAGCAAAACTATTAGGAATAAAAATGGGAGAACCTTATTTTAAAGCAAAAGATATTATTATTAAAAATAATGTTCAAGTTTTCTCATCTAATTATTCTTTATATGGGGATATTTCAAGAAGAGTTATGAGAACCCTAAAACGTTTCAATTCTGATATAGAAGTATATTCAATTGATGAAGCTTTTTTAGATTTATCAAATTTTTCTGATGATGAGATAGAAGATGTTGGTAAAGAAATTAGAAGTATAGTTTTACAATGGACTGGGATACCAACAAGTATTGGAATTGCTAAAACAAAAACTTTAAGCAAGGTCGCAAACCATATTGCCAAAAAAAAAGAAACTGGGGTTACAAGTTTAATTGGAATTGAAAATATTGATCCAATACTAGAAAAAGTAGAAATTAATGATGTTTGGGGAGTTGGTAGACAGTTGACAAAATTTTATCATCAAAATGGAATTTACAACGCAAAACAATTAAAAATATTTCTAATACCTGGATTAAAAAAAGTGCTAATGTTTTAAGTTCTAGAACTGCAATGGAGCTTAGAGGAATTCCTTGCATCAATTTTGAAAAAACTACAACAAAAAGAAAAAGTTGTGTAGTATCACGTTCATTTGGTAAGAGAGTAGAAAAATTTCAAGAGTTAAAAGAAGCTATAGCAAATTACTGTCTTAACGCTTCAGAAAAAATTAGGTCAGAGTCTTTAGTCACAAAATCAATAACTATCTTTATTAGAACAAGTCCATTTCAAAGCAAATTTGGATATTATGCAAATTCGAAAACGATTGATTTTCCAATTGCAACGAACAATAGTATTGAAATACTTAAAACTGCAGTATCTGCCTTGGAAAATATTTTTAAAAATGGTTATCGTTATCAAAAAGCAGGTGTGCTATTAACGGGTTTATCAAATGATGATGGTAAAAAAAATTTATTTTCATCAGAAAAAGATGAAAAAATAAATAGTTTAATGAAATCAATAGACAATACAAATTATAGATATGGCAGATCCGCTATAAGCCTTGCAAGCGCTGGGGTTCAAAAAAGATGGAATATGAAAAGAGAGTATTCTTCTAGGATAGATACAGCTGATTTCTATTGCCTACCAACAATAAAGGCTATTTAGTAAAGTGACAATTCGGTTCAACAACTGTCCAAGAAGCAGAACCATAACCTTTTTTTCCAATATTTAAATATTGGTAAACTATATTGTTTTGATAAGAATTGAGATTATTTTTATTTTTAGACCAACTTTTTAATCTCTTAATATTTTCATGATCAGGAAAACGTGATGCATAAGCATATAACCAACCCCAGTTACTCCCAGAATTTGATCTCAAATCCTGAACTTTGTAGTTTTTAGCGGGACCGGGCCATCTGTTTTCTTTAGCATATTTAAAAACTATTTCATTATTTTCAGTGAAATCGATAAAAAATTTAACAAGGTTATGATAGTTCTTGCCGTTAAAATCTAATTCCCAAATATTATATCCTTGATGTTCTGCTATAATTGCTATGACCGCTAATGCATTCATTGCTCTACCCTGGTAAAACATAGCTCTACCACCTCTTCTAACTTCAATTGGAAGACTTCCATCTTTTCTTTGATATTTTATTGCAGCTTCATAATTTAAAAATGCTTTTCTAAATAACTTACTATCATTTAATAAAACTCCTAACTCCATGTGAGCAACGGCAGAAGATAGTGCATGGTTATGAGCTCTCTTGGGGGTTCCTCTTGCTCCTCCATAATCATATGTTTTTGTATAAAGTAAATGTTTATTTTTTTTTACAATTTTTCTGAACCATTTCTTAATAATTTCATCTTCTGTTTCCGGTATATCTATAACTTGCTTTGCAAATGAATAGGCTGCAATCATAGGAGAGGCTACATACAAATTGACAGTTAAAGTATCATTCCAATGTCTTCCTTCACCATCTGATGGTCCAGTTCTTTTTGCTGCATCCGATTTCGCCCATTCTAAAATAATTTTTTTTACAAATTTACATGAAGTAGGATCGCCCCCGCTACAAGGAAAACTAAAATTTGAAAATCTACTTAAAGCATAATCAAATCTGTCGTCTAAACCATAGCCTTTTGGTGCTGAA
>CACFUX010000037.1 GCA_902569615.1 uncultured Pelagibacteraceae bacterium
TCTCCTGTAATTCCATGAAGACCAGTAACTATTTTTTTGTCAATCACTAAACCGCCCCCAACACCAGATCCAAGTATTACACCAAAAACAATCTTGTAATGTTTGCCTGCTCCATCAATAGCTTCGGATAGGGTAAAACAATTTGCATCATTTTCACAAAAGACTTCTCTTCCTATTGCTTCTCTTAAATCTTTTTGAAACGGTTTATTTTCAATCCAATTACAATTTGGTGAATTCTTAATTAAACCTGTTTGAGTTGAATGTATACCTGGATGACAAACTCCAATTGGTAATTGTTTTTTTAAATTATTTTCAATTTTTGATACAATATCCTTTATACTTTTTATAATTGAAGAATAATTTTGTGGACAATCTATTCTTGATCTTCCTGACTCCTCACCATTATCGTCTAAAACAATGTACTCAATTTTTGTTGCTCCAACGTCTATCCCAATTTGCATAGATTGCTTTTATTTTATTAATTTTTAACCTTTGATACCTAAATGAGTATATTTAATATTTAAATAATCTTTAATTGCCATAGATCCACCTTCTCTTCCATATCCTGTTTGTTTTATTCCTCCAAATGGAGCTTCTGCTATAGCCACTAAAGGAGTGTTAACAGCAACAGTACCTGTTTCCATTAATTCTGACGCTCTGTGAGCTTTTTCCATTGAATTTGTACATATATAACTACAAAGACCTAAATCATTATTATTTGCTCTTTCAATTACTTCATCAAATGATTTAAATGATAACATCGGTACGAGCGGTCCAAATGGTTCAACTTTCATAATGGTAAAATCATCTTTTACATTATCAAAAATTGTTGGCTCATAGTAAAAACCTTTGTTAAAACCAGCAGGTCTTTTTCCGCCTAATAAAATTTTTGCACCTTCTTTTTTTGTTGTTTCAACTAGCTCTTCAACCTCATTTAATCTTTTTTTAGTAGTTAAAGGTCCGAGCTGAACATCAGGGTTCATTCCATCACCTATTTTTAATTTTTTTGTTTTCTCAACAAATAGACTTACGAATTCATCTTTTTTATTTTCTTGAATATAAAATCTGTTAGGTGAAATACAAACTTGACCGTTATTTCTAAATTTTGCAGAAATTGCCATATCAGTAGCCTTTTGAATATCCGCATCATCAAAAACTATAAATGGAGAATGGCCGCTTAACTCCATAGTTACTCTTTGAACTTTATCTGCAGCTTGCTTAAGAATTAGTTTACCAACTCTAGTTGAACCTGTTATTGAGATTTTTTTTACTATATCTGAAGAGATTAATTGTTGAGCAATACTTGGTGGGTCGCCAGATAATAGATTTACTACACCAGCAGGAACTCCACACTCTCTACAAATGTCAACTAATTCCATAACTATCCCTGGTGTGATGACATCAGGTTTTACTATTACAGAACAACCAGCTGCTAATGCAGTTGAAATTTTTCTTGAAGATAAAACTAATGGAAAATTCCATGGTGTTAAAGCTGCTACAACACCTACCGGTTGATAATAAACGTGAACTCTTGTATCTACAAATCTACTTTCAACAGTTTGGCCATAAATTCTTTTTGTTTCTTCAGCATTCCATTCAAAAATATCTGCTGCTCCACCAACTTCTCCTTTTGCTTCCACAAATGGTTTACCTACTTCTAATGTCATCCATTTTGCTAAAACTTCTTGTTTCTCTCTCATCTTGTCTGCTATTTTTCGAATGATGTATGATCTTTGCCATGGAGGTGTTTCTTTCCAAACTTCTAAACCTTTTTGTGCAGATTTTAGTGCAAGGTCTACATCTTCAGGTGTTGCTTTAGATGCTTTTCCTAAAATTTCTTCATTTGCAGGATTTATAACTTCATAAGTTGATTTATCTGAAGATTGTTGCCATTTTCCATTAATAAATTGTCCAAATTTTTCGTACATAATTTACAATTTAACATTACTTTAGGTTGTGTCTACTATGCAATTTACTCATTATAACATTTCTGCAATAATGCTATTTTAAAATGTTTAGGAAAGGAGAATATTATGGCTAAATTTTATATAATTGGAAACTACACGGCCCAAGCATTTAAAGGATTTATAAAAGATCCCAAACAAGATAGAGCTGCTGCTGCAAATGCATTAGCAACAGCATTAGATGCTAAAATGGAGTCATTTTCCATAACAAGAGGATCTTATGATTTTGTTGGATGTGTTAGTGGAAAAGATTTTGAATCAATGGCTGCAGTTAAATTAGCAGTCGAAGC
>CACFUX010000038.1 GCA_902569615.1 uncultured Pelagibacteraceae bacterium
ATAGGTTTAGGTTTTATTTTAATTGTTGCATTACAGCTTGTTATTGGTGGTTTGGCTGATCTTGAGATATTAAAAATTAATGAACAATTTCTAAAATACTTTTAGTAAGAATATTTTTTTGATGGATACTTCTTTGATTTAACCTCTTTTTTAAATTTCAATACAGCAGAATTTACTATTTTTTTAACATTGGTGTATTTTTTTACAAATTTTATTTTAGCATTGGTTAAACCTAATATATCATCTGTAACTAAAACTTGACCATCGCAATGCACAGAGGCTCCAATTCCGATTGTTGGGATTTTAATTAAGTTGGTAATTTTTTTTGAAATATCACTATAAATACATTCTAAAACAATTCCAAAAGCACCACTTTTTTCAAGTTCTTTAGCATCATTAATTAACTTTCTTTTTTCAGTTTCTGTTTTACCTTTTGATTTAAATTTCCCTTTTACGGTTTGTGGAGTTATTCCTATGTGACCTAAAACGGGTATTTTATTTTTCACTAAATGACGAACGATATCTTTAACTTTAATTCCTCCTTCTATTTTTACAGCATCACATTTAGTTTCTTTAATTGCCTTTTTTGAGTTTTTAAGAGCTTCAGATTTGTTTCTATATGTATTGTATGGTAGATCGATTACTAAAAGACTTTTTTTTACACCCATTCTTACACTTTTTGTATGCTCAAGCATCATTTTTAGGTTAACTTTTCTCGTAGTATTATAATTATAAAGAACAGATCCTAAAGAATCTCCAACTAAAATTATGTCTACATGATTATCAATAATCTCTGCTATATTTTTTGAGTATGCAGTTAAACAAACAATTTTAGACCTATTTTTTTTATTAATAATTTTCTTGATCTTATTATTCATTATTCTAACTCTATCGTACTAGGAGGCTTCGAAGTTATATCGTAAACCACTCTATTTATTCCTTTTATATTATTAATTATTTTATTTGAAACAAGTTGCTTAAAATCTTTTGAAAAGTTAAAGAAATCTGCTGTCATGCCATCTTCAGAAGTAATTGCTCTCAATAAACACATATATTCGTATGTTCGGTTGTCTCCCATAACTCCAACAGTTTTTACAGGTAATAAAGCGGCATAAGCCTGCCATATCTTGTCATATAAATTGTATTCTCTCAAGGAGTTAATAAATATTTCATCAGCTTCTTTTAAAATTTTTATTTTTTTTTCATTAATTTTTCCTGGCATTCTTATTGCCAAACCAGGTCCAGGAAATGGATGTCTTAACACAATTTCTTTTGCCAATTTAAGTTCCAAGCCTAATTTTCTTACTTCATCTTTAAATAAAAATTTCAAGGGCTCGATTAATTTTAAATTCATTTTTTTTGGCAATCCACCAACGTTATGATGGGATTTTATTTTTGATGTTTGACTGCCTGTTACTGACTTACTTTCAATTAGGTCTGGGTAAAGGGTTCCTTGTGCCAGAAACTTAACGTTTTTAATTTTTTTTGCATATTTTTCAAAAATTTTTATAAATAGGTTTCCAATTATTTTTCGCTTCTTTTCAGGATCTTTGATATTTTTAAGCTTATTTAAAAATAATTTTTTAGCATCCACATAAATTAAATTAATTTTAAATTTCTTTTTGAAAGTTTTTAAAACTTGAATTTCTTCATTTTTTCTCAAAAGACCTGTATTAACAAATATACATGTTAGCTGATTTCCAATTGCATTATGAATTAACTTAGCAACTACACTACTATCCACTCCACCAGATAGAGCACAAATTACTTTAGCATTTCCTAAATTAGTTTTTACTTCTTTTATTAATATTTGTTTTTGATTTTTCACAGACCAGTTTTTTTTCATTTTACAAATTGAAAAAACAAAATTTTTTAATAATATTTTTCCATTTTCTGTATGTGTTACTTCAGGGTGAAATTGAATTCCATAAAATTTTTTAGATAAATTTTCAATAATTGAAAACTTTGATGTGGTAGTTTTTGCAATAACTTTAAATCCATTTGCTAATTTTGTTACTTCGTCTGCATGACTCATCCATACTTTGTTTAATCCATTTTTTTTAAAAAAATTATTAGTTAATTTGCTTTTTTTTAATCTTTTTAGTTTCGCCAAACCAAATTCTCTATGTTTGGCTTGTTTTACTTTTCCGCCTAATTCTTTTGAAATTATTTGATGACCAAAACATATCCCAAGAATTGGAATGCCTAAATTTAAAATT
>CACFUX010000039.1 GCA_902569615.1 uncultured Pelagibacteraceae bacterium
AAAATTATAAATTATGAGCAAAATTGAAATTAAGAATGTTTACAAAATTTTTGGGGATCAACCCTCAAAAGTTCTTCCAATGGTCCAAGATGGCGCTACCAAAGAGGAAATTCTAGAAAAAACTGGACATACAGTTGGTTTGGATAATGTTTCTTTAAGTATTGAGGAAGGCGAAACTTTTGTTTGTATGGGATTATCCGGATCTGGAAAATCTACGCTAATAAGACATATTAATAGATTAATAGATCCTACATCAGGAGTAGTTTCTGTAGAAGGTACAAATGTTATGGATTTAGATCCAAAAGGATTAATTGAATTTAGAAGACATAAAATGAGTATGGTGTTCCAAAGATTTGGTTTGTTCCCACATAAAACTGTGTTGGAAAATGTTGGATATGGACTTGAGGTTCAAGGTCATAAACCAGAAGAACGAAATAAAACAGCAATGGAAAAAATAGAAGCTGTTGGGTTAACTGGATTTGAACATCAATATCCAAATCAGTTATCTGGAGGTATGCAACAAAGAGTGGGTTTAGCTAGAGCTCTTGCAACAAATACAGACATAATGTTAATGGATGAAGCGTTTTCAGCTTTAGATCCACTGATCAGAAGTGACATGCAAAAACAATTAATAGATTTACAAAGTGAATTAAAAAAAACAATTGTATTTATAACTCATGACTTAGATGAATCATTAAGATTAGGAGATCACATAGGAATATTAAATGGTGGAAGATTAGTACAAGTAGGAACTCCTATAGACATTATTATGAACCCAGCTGATGATTATGTTGAAGCATTTGTTAAAGATGTAAATAGAGCGAAAGTAATAAAAGCTAAAATTATTATGTCTCCTGTTAATTCATCTAATGGTATTGATAAATCAAACCTTATTAAAGTATACGAAGACCAATTTTTAGATGAGTTTTTACCAAAAGTTGTTTGCTCAAATGCAAATTGTGAAGTTGTTGATAAGAGTGGAAATGTCAAAGGATACTTAACTCAAAAAGAACTTTCAAAAGCCTTAACAAAAGAACATATGGCTGATGCCGCTAAGTCTTCAAAATAAAAAAATTATTATTTCAGCTGGAGCTTCAGGAATTGGTTGGGAAACTGCAAAAATTTGTCTTTCAAAAGGTGCTACAGTTTTTGTTTGTGATATAGATACAAAATCCATAAAAAAAATTAAAAAACATCCATTAATTAAAAAAAAATTATTTACTTATGAATGTGATGCTTCAGATGAATATGAGGTTTCAGAATTTTTTAATCAAATTAAAAAAAAAACAAAGAAAATTGATGCTTTAATTAATAACGTTGGTGTTGCAGGCCCAACTGGTAATATAGAAAAGTTAAATTCTGATGACTGGGAACAAACTTTAAAAATAAATGTAATAAGCCATTTTTACTTTACAAAATTAGCAATTCCTATGCTTAAAAAAAATAAGGGTGGATCTATAATAAATATTTCATCTACAGCAGGAATTATGGGTTTTGCTTTACGCTCACCTTATGCTGCTAGCAAGTGGGCAGTAATAGGAATGACAAAAACAATGGCTATTGAACTGGGTAAGTTTAAAATAAGAGTTAATGCTGTTTGTCCAGGCACTATAAAAGGAAACAGAATGAAAAGAGTTATAAGAGATAAGGCAAAATTTCTAAAAGTTTCAAAAAAATTTATTGAAAATGATTTTTTATCTATGAGCTCAATAAATTCATGGGTTTCACAAACTGATATAGGAAATATCTGTTCTTTTTTAATTTCAAATGAGAGTGAAAGAATATCTGGCCAAGTAATTCCAGTTGATGGAAATACTATTCGAGTAGATTAAAAATTTAGAAACTATTTATAATTTTTTAACTTAAGTTTTTCTCTAGTTTCAGCAGGAGTCATAATTGATACTCCAAGATCACTTACTATTCTTATAGCTTTTTCTACAAGCTGTGCATTAGTAGCTAACTTACCTTTTTCTAGATACAAATTATCCTCAAGTCCCACTCTTGGATTTCCT